>MHCO01000055.1:7263-7873 GCA_001816645.1 Candidatus Woykebacteria bacterium GWB1_45_5 | reverse complement strand
TTGGTCTGATGTAATAGTATGCTCGACGGACATTGGGCTCTTTACAAACCACCAAGGAGCCATCTATGGTGAACAAAAACTCATCAGTAGTGAAGAGAAAAAGATCCGAAGAAAAGAAAGACCATGCCGCGACCCAGAAGATGGGTCTCGAATATCAGTCGGACTCGGCCATTCAGCACGGCATCCTGCACAAAACAAGAACCATCTACTATCCGACACCACCACACCCGGAAGTGGGCGGGGAAAGCGAGGGTGTGGTCGATATCGGCTCTACCCGAGTGTTCATCAACGCGATGAACCTCATCGAGAGCTATAGCAAGCCGAAAGCCGAGATTCGAGTAATCATCAATTGTCTCGGCGGAGACGAGTACCAAGGAATGGCGGTCTACGACACCATCCGTCAGTCGAAGCACCCGATCACAATAGAGGGTCGGGGGCAGATCATGAGCATGGGGGTCTTCATCCTCCAGGCAAGTAAGCGCCGCCTACTCTCAAAGAACGCCAGACTCATGGTCCACGAAGGAACTTGGGGCGAGGCAGGAAAGATGCACTCCAGAGACAGCGCAAGGTACCAGCGAGAAGGGGCAAAACTCAAGATAATATATCGTGA
>MHCO01000055.1:6867-7149 GCA_001816645.1 Candidatus Woykebacteria bacterium GWB1_45_5 | reverse complement strand
GAGCGGGTTTCAGGGCAATCAGACGATTGCCCTGTTTTTTATTGTCCCTTTGATCTTTGATTGGTTTTTATCTCTTTTTTTGAATTAGATTATATAAGATTAGAGATTGACTTATATATTAATTCGTTTTATTATTGTACTCGGACAAAGAAGGTTCCTAGAGAGGTACCCATAATGATCCGTTATTGCAGATGCGGACGCAGGATAATAGTGCGTCTAGAAAATGGAAAGAAAGGCAGAAAATGGGCTCGGCCGAAAGACAAGAACCATAAACTCTGCCAA
>MHCO01000055.1:2589-6847 GCA_001816645.1 Candidatus Woykebacteria bacterium GWB1_45_5 | reverse complement strand
GGATTCTATGAGAAATCGAATGGAGGTAAATAATGTTGCCTAGAAGGCCCGAGATAATTTTGTCTCTGGCCTTAATGATTTGTGACGGATGAAGTTGTAAAAAAACTTAGGCCAAGTAATGGTGTATAATTAGAGACTATTAGCTAAATTAAACTTCCATGATGTATGGATATGGTTCGATGATGGGTGGTGTGGGCGTGTTTGGCTTGCTGACATGGATAGTGCTGTTTGTCGACTTGGTGCTAGTGGGAGTATGGCTCTGGCAACATATTTCGAACAAGTAGTTAGATAAAAAAAGTTTCAAGGGTGATATTGAAAAACTTACTATCGAAAAGCTAAGAAAGGCTATTTAAGAAATAAAAAGCGACCTCGCAGAAATTAAGCAACATCTTAAATAACCGACTCCTCTATTTCCAACAGTCGATTATATTTGGCCACCCGTTCGCCACGAGCCGGTGCGCCGAGCTTAATACCATCCGCACCTACCGCCCATGCAAGATCAGCGATAAAAGAGTCACCGGTTTCTCCACTACGATGAGAAACAATAGTGAATAAATTATATTTTCTCGCCATGCGAATTGCCTCTAACGTCTCAGTCACGGTGCCGATTTGATTGGGCTTAATAATAATCCCATTCACGGCACCAGCTAGTGCCGCTCTCTCTATTTCCTCCCGATTCGTGGTAGTGAGGTCGTCACCTATAATCATCGGCCGACCGCCAAATTCTTTAGTTAGAGAAACAAAATCATTGAAATTATTTTCACCAAAAGGATCCTCTATGTAAAGTAAGTCGTACTCTTTTTTCATTTGTCGGTACCAATTTATCAATTCATCGGGATTCCTCTTAATGTTGCTTGCCGCCGCATCTATGCCTAGCTCAACCTCACCTTCAAGACCAAGTTCCAATAATGCCTGTTTCATGTAATGAAGCGGAAGTAGATTATCGGTCATGGGTGGAGCGAAGCCCCCTTCGTCCCCGATGTCTGCGGCTGTAGCGCCAAATGTCTTAACCAAAGTTTCTTTAAGCTTCTTGTAAAAATTTGCTTCAAACTCAACATTCTCCCGAGCAGTGCCAAACTTAGGCACTACTACATACTCCTGAATTTCAAGACCGGAACCAGCATGAACTCCACCATTGATGCAGTTGGCAAAAAGCCGAGGCACTCTGCCATTCGTATTCTCTCCATATAAATTCCTCAAATGCGACCAGAGCGACAAGCCACTCTCTAGAGCTGAAACCCTAGCCACCGCCATGGAAACACTTAGAATCGCGTTAGCCCCGAGATTTGATTTGTTCCGAGTGGCATCAAGTTCCAACATTGTTTGATCAACCCTATTCTGGTCAGCCGCTTCTACACCCTTCAGGATTTCGTTGATGCGAGTATTGACGTTTACCATCGCCTGTTCGACCGAAAGAGGTACTGCCTCACGTTCTCCGGTCGATTTGCCTTGAGGGATACTCGCTACAGCTGAAATGCCGCTCTCGAGCGTTACCTCCGACTTAATAGTCCAGTCGCCCCTGGAATCAAGAATCTTCCTCGATTGGCAAATTTTGATTTTACTCATTTAACTCTGACGATATTACCCAATATTACCCGATTTCAACTTTTGTTCCTCATTAAATATAGCAATGGTTGTTTTTATAATTGTATCGGGGTTTAAGGAGATGCTCTTTATGCCGGCTCGCACCAAGAAGGCGGCGAAACCAGGATAATCCGATGGTGCTTGGCCACATATACCAATGTATTTGTTTCTCTCGTTACATTTCTTAATCACTTCGCTTATCATTTTCTTGACTGACTCGCTGTCTTCATTGGCCACGTGATTGACTATGCCGGAGTCACGATCCAGTCCAAGCACAAGCTGGGTTAAGTCATTAGAACCTATAGACATACCGTCAAAGATGTCTAGGAATTGGTCGGCAAGTAAAATGTTGGAGGGAATCTCGCACATGACGTAAACAGGCCCATCAAGACCCATCTCATTCATAATCTCCCTCGTCTTTCTGCCCTCCTCCGGAGTTCTGCAGAAAGGCACCATTGGTATCACATTATCAAGACCCATGTCATTTCGAACTTTCTTCATTGCCTGACACTCCATTTTAAAAGCCTCCTTGAATTTGTCGTCATAATACCGCGAAGCTCCACGCCAGCCGATCATAGGATTCTCTTCCTCCGGTTCGTACATTTCGCCCCCCAACAAAGTTCGATATTCGTTGGTCTTGAAATCGGAGAAACGCACTATTACGTGATGTGGGTGGAAGGCGGCGGCGATTTTGGCTATACCATAAGCAAGGTTGTCAATGTAAAAATTTCTTTTGTCATTCCAACCAAGGGTCTTCTTGTCAATTTTTTTCTTTAAGGCTATTGGCAAATGTTCGTGGTTAAGCAAGGCCATTGGGTGTATGCCGATGTTAGAGGCAATGATGAATTCCTCTCTGGCCAGACCAACGCCCTGATTTGGCAAAAATGATTTCTCAAACGCGGTATCTGGGGTGGCAATGTTGAGCATTACTTTAGTCTCCGGTTTTGGAATATTACCCACATCCTGTTCAATCACCTCGAAGGCTACACTCCCTTGGAGTACCACACCCTCCGAACCAGTGGTGTCTACGGTAATCATGTCCCCTGTTTTAATTTTTTTGGTAGCCAACTCCGAACCGACAATTGCGGGTATACCGAGTTCGCGCGAAACAATGGCGGCATGTGAAGTCCTGCCCCCTTTGTCTGTCACTATGGCCGAAGCAATCTTCATGATTGGCTCCCAATCCGGGTCAGTCATATCCGTCACCAGAATCTCGCCCTTAACAAACTTATTCATGTTCTTGGCGTCCATAATGACTCTGGCTCGACCCGTCGCGATTTTGCTCCCCACCGAAGCACCACGTAGAAGCACAATACCCTCACCCTTTCTTGTGTATTCTTTTATTTTTGAGAAATCGCGACTGGCATGAATAGTTTCCGGTCTGGCCTGAACAATGAACAGTTCTCCGGTTTTGCCGTCTTTGGCCCATTCGGTATCCATAGGCATCCATTTGCCGGCTTTTTGACTGTAATGCTCTTCTATCATCTTGCCCCACTTAGCCAAACAGTTTATTTCATCTTCATTTAAAACAAAGCTCTCTCTTTCTTGCTTTGAAGTAGGTATCAGTCTGGTCTGCTTGGTTACCTTGTTGGCGGCACCACCATATATGAGTTTGACGCCCTTACTGCCAAGCTTGCGCGAAATAATTGGACTCTTACCGGAATCCGTCACTTTTTTGAAAACCAAAAATTCATCCGGTGTCACTTCTCCTTGAACAATCGTCTCTCCCAAGCCCCACGAACCATTCACGATAATTAAATCTTTAAAACCGGACTCAGTATCAAGAGTAAACATCACTCCTGACGAAGCCAAGTCGGAACGAACCATCTTCTGCACTCCCACAGAAAGAGCTACTCGCAAATGATCAAAACCTTTATCTACTCTGTAAGAGATGGCTCTTTCGGTGAAGAGTGAGGCAAAAGCGGACTTAACGGCCGTTGCCACAGCCGTGGCCCCTCTGACCCCCAGATAAGTATCATGTTCACCGGCAAAGCTCGCGCCCGGCAAATCTTCGGCTGTGGCGCTCGAACGTACAGCAACGTCTATATCCTTACCATACTTCTGTTCCATCTCCTCGTATGCTTTTTTTATCTCACTTAGTAAATCTTCGGGTAATTTGACCGCCGTTATTTCTCCGCGAACTTTCTTGGCTCTTTTATTTAAATCGTCCAAATTACCGGTGTTTAGACCGGCCAGAATCTTTTTTATTGAATTATTCAAACCAGTGTCGGTTAGAAATTTCCGATAGGCTTCTGCGGTGACAATAAAGCCCGACGGAATTCTAATCCCCTTCGGTCCAAGATTTTGTAGCATCTCGCCTAGGGAAGCGTTCTTGCCACCGACGAGAGCAACGTCGGATATTCGCACTTCCTCCATTGCGCAAACCAATTTTTTATTTTGTTTAGACATCTTTAAATAAAAATTACTTTGCCTTTGACAGGGCTATCACGAGGTCAGATACGTTTGAACCGGTGTTTCCCATTACGAGGTAATCTCCTGTTTTCTCAAAAAACTCACTGGAATTATTGCTGTTCAAAAATTCTTCAATCTTCAATTTTCTGGATTCCGCCTTCATAAACGTCTCTCCATCCACGATAGCACCAGCGTAAGGACCGTTATCTTGACCATCGGAAGCGAAAGACGCAACCAGATAATTTTGAGATGGTAAAACTGA
>MHCO01000055.1:0-2579 GCA_001816645.1 Candidatus Woykebacteria bacterium GWB1_45_5 | reverse complement strand
AGACAGAGCTCTTGATTTCTCCCTCCTCGACCGCCCGCATTAGCGATAACCACGGTAGTCTCCCCACCATAAAGCAGAGCCGAACCGGGGGAAGTTTTTGATAATTCCTCCACGATATGTTGCCCAACGCTTCTAGCTACACCAGTCATTGCTACTTCTTTGACGTACGGATGGTACCCCAACTTTTCTGCGGCCTTCGACATGGCCTCAAGGGCCCTTTCGTTAGAGACCACTACCATATTATAGACATCTTTAAAATATTTTTCTTCCTTGGGTGTTTCTACCAGACCACAATGTTTAAGACCGCACTTCGTTAGGATGTTGTACTTTTCGAGTACTGTGTCGGCATCGGCAATTGTTGATTTGTCCATAACGGTTGGGCCTGAAGCAATAGTGCTTATATCGTTGCCGGGAACATCTGAAAAGATGAGTGATGCCACTCTGGCCGGATAAGCGGCCCGCGCCAAATGCCCACCTCGAGCAAGAGACATGTGCTTACGAATAATATTGATTTCTTGTATGGATGCCCCAACGTTAAAAAGCTGATTTAATACGAGTTCTTCATCGAGACATTGTGCGCCTTCTTCGGGTAGACAGAGAAGAGTGGATCCGCCCCCAGAAATGAGAAAAAGTACGAGATCATCGGGTGAAAGATTTCTTAATATCCCAGTTATGCGCTTGGTAGCTGCCACGTTTTTGTCCGAGGGCATAGGGTGAGTACCACTGAAACACTCTATTTTCATGAATTCGCAGATATTATTTTCCCGAGTGTCGAGAACAATACCCCCAGTAAGAGAATCTCCTAGAATATCTTCAGCCATGTGCGCGGCTTCGATGGTGCACTTACCTATACCTATTACCAAGAGTTTGATTCCTTTCTTCAAACCAAACTTTTTATCTCCGACCCTAACCAAACCTTCGCTATAATGCAGATTCTCTTTTATAATACTGGCGGTGTCTATGGCCGTTATGCCTGCTTCAGCAATAGCAATAGCCGCCACACGCATTTCGGTGGTGGAAAGTTCTTTTGAATTAGTGATTTTCACTTTCCTATCTAATATTTTTGAATTCGGCTTGTAATTTACGAAGTTGCTCAAGAAGAGCTTGGATTTGCTTCTCCAGATCAGCAATTTTTATTGAAGATTGTGATTCGTCTCTAAGTAAAGAGAGGGTAATGACTCCGGTTGATTGGTCTATGCTTCCTTTTCCGGACAATATATCACCGGAATTGATACTACCGAGGTCAGAAACCCCGACAATTTGGGTGGACGAATTTGTTACAAGAATTAACGGAAGCCCGGAGACGGTAACCGAGATGCTCAAATCGGAAAGAGAAACAAATTTTGCCCCACCAAATTTAACAGATCCAGATTGGTCTACTGAGAGACTAATTCTTGACCCTTCGGGAGATCTGTCTTTGACCACTGTGTTGATCTCAGTCTTGACCTTGACTGGTTCGTCATTATTTTCAGAAGTGTTTGCGTAAAGACTCATGGCACCAACTACAAGTAGCCCCGCAACTAGCGTCGCGAGAAACAAAATCTTCTTGTACCCGTAATGTGTTTTCATATATGTCGTATTTTGTGTATTAAGTTATAACTGTTCTATTATATCACATAGCTATACACATCTATTCAACAGGATATCCCCTAACTTGTTATAGACTCGGATTTGACATTTTCAGGTTCCTTTTGTGGCGATGTGTTAGAATTAAGTTAATGAGGAAAATTATTTTGGCTTGCGTTATTGTTGTTGGTTTGGCGGTTGGCTATTTTTTAATACGCGATGACTCCTCAAAAAAAACTGGTGCCCCGGTAGTAAATGAGAATGGTGAGTTCCGCCCAGATCCGTCGAGCGCTACCTTCACATTCGATGGTGAAGTTGTCACTTTAAGTAGCGGACGAAGTGCGAAAGCGGTTGTTCCAGGAAGTGCTCTGGTAGAAGAAACTCTTTTGCTAGACAAGTTTGCTTACGGCGATATCAATGCGGATGGTAAAGAGGACACTCTGCTCCTTCTCGCCCGCTATGGCGCTGGTTCTGGAACATTTATATATCTAGCAGGATTTATTTCTGGCCCAGTTACTTATCGCGGGACAGAGGCAGTATTTATCGGAGACCGCATCACTCCGCAGTCCATCTCTATTGGTGGAGGAACAATAACTGTATCGTATTTAGACAGAGAGGATAATGAAGCCTTCGCTGCAGAACCAACTGTCAAAGTTTCAAAGCGATTTGTCTACAAAAATGGGGGGTTTCAAGAAAGGTAGCCTTGTTTTAAGTTAAGTTTTGTGCTTTAATTGCATGCCCCGCCGCCTTCGGCGGGGTAAATTATGGAAATAAGGAATATCGCTATTATTGCTCACGTTGACCACGGGAAAACTACTCTTACAGATGCATTAATGCGTCAAACTGGAGTAGCTAATGAAGGTGTGTCTATGGACTCGAACGCTCTCGAACTAGAGCGTGGTATCACTATTTATGCGAAAAATACTTCAATTTTCTATCGCAATACCAAGATAAACATTGTCGACACGCCCGGCCACTCAGACTTCGGCTCGGAAGTGGAGCGGGTGTTGCGT
>MHCO01000054.1:4133-11365 GCA_001816645.1 Candidatus Woykebacteria bacterium GWB1_45_5 | reverse complement strand
CGTCGCATGTCTCCCCCGTGTTTTGTTTTGGCCTCGTCAAGCCTCGGCTTTAAATCGCGCATTGCCTTTGTATAACGCAGGCTGCTTGCTAAGAAAGGGTGGAAGACAGCCCTTGATATAACACCAATGAAAATAATTGTTAGCCCCAAGTTATTAAAAAGAGCTTTATTTAGAAGCAGCAGCAATTGGACAAAAAAGTCAATCATGGTACTGGATCGGCGCCTCCTTTTGAAAACGGGTGGCAGCGAATAATTCTTTTTACACCTAAGAAGCTGCCTTTCAGTATACCATAGCGCTCAATAGCCTCATAAGTATATTGGGAGCAGGTTGGCAAAAAGCGGCAAACCTTCTCCGATACCCAAATAATCTTCAAGAGTCCACTAGCGCCGCCGATATATCTTTGGTAAAACCTGATCAAGAAAAGCACTAAGTTCCTCATGTTTTGCCTCTGTAGCCCCCTTACCAGCAATTACTAAAACCTCGATGCCAGGCGGAAATTTTTCAAGTCGCGACAAAACTACTTCGGCTAAAAGCCGCCTAATCCGATTTCTCCGGGCGTTTTTGCCAAGCTTCCCGGGAACGATAAAACCAATCTTTGGCTGGTTTTCACCTTCTTTAAATCGATAGATCAGTTTAAAGGCTGGTGTGTAGAGATCTTTTTTATCCGGCCAACCCTCTTTCCTGGCTTGATTAATCTTTAACCGAAACTTCCCTGGTAACATGGCGATAAAGCCCCTAATAATTAAACTGCAAGCCCCTTGCGGCCCTTGCGTCGTCGGTTCTTGATTATCCTTTGGCCGCTCTGCTTCGCCATTCGGGCCTGAAACCCGTGTTTTCTTTGTCGTCTCTTTTTCTTCGGCTGAAAGGTTCGTTTTGGCATAGAATCCTCTAATATCTCGCTAGAGAAACAAGCGCGAGATGTAATCTTGCGATTATATCGCGTTAGCGAAACAATCACGCGATGTAATCACTGCGTGATTATAAACGTTAAAAGTATAGAAGCGTGGCCTCCCTTTGTCAACCATAAGTGAGAGTAGAGAGATCGCCTTTGCTATACTTTTAACCTCTTGACCGCTTCTCGAAGACTACTGTTATTATATTAAACGCTTTAATAATGCGGGGCACCGTCTTCCTTACCTGCCACTAAAAAATCAACCACCTGCCCAGCTCTAAAAATCTATGGCTGTCTTAGACGAACAATCACTCTGGGGGTCGGTTTTAGCCGAACTCGAGCTGTCTCTTTCGGGAGCAAATTTTCAAACCTGGTTTAAGGGCAAAACCAGCATCTTATCTATAAACAATAGTTTGGTGGAAATCGGCTGTGCTACCCCCTATAACAAAGTCTGGCTTGAAGAGCGCTACTTGGGAAAAATTAAGGAGATTATTGACCGAATTACTGGCGCTTCCAACACCTTGGTTTTTACTGTTTCATCTCAGAATCTGCAACCAACAAGGGCTAGAGAGAAGCTATCGGAAAGCCGAACTGTTCCTCTTTTCGAAGAAACTGCCTCCACGGATATCCAGGACAGTTTAAAGGCGGCCAACGTTAACCAGAGGTACTCTTTTGCCAATTTCATCGTGGGACCAGCTAACCAGCTGGCGTACGCTGCCGCTAAGGCTGTTGTCGACGCACCCTTTGAACGTTATAATCCCCTCCTAATCTACGGCGGGGTTGGTGTTGGAAAAACTCATCTTCTCCATGCAACGGCATCTGCTGTCCTGTTACGCCGCGCGGGGGCAAGGGTTTTTTATTGTTCAAGTGAAACCTTTACCAACGAGATGATTGAGGCTATTCAACGAAGGCAAACCGTCGATTTTCGGGCCAAGTATCGTGGGGTGGATTTTTTATTAATCGACGATATCCAATTTATTGCCGGCCGCGAAAGTACTCAGGAAGAGTTCTTCCACACATTTAACCACCTCTACTCCCAAGGTAAGCAGTTAGTTTTTTCGTGCGATCGGAACCCAAACGAGCTCGCCAATCTTCAGGAGCGGTTAAAAAACCGCTTCGCTGGAGGGCTGACGGTGACAATTGATCCCCCCGACCAAGAGTTGCGCGAGGCAATTCTTATTGCCAAGGCCAAAGAAGCCAACCTCAACCTTGATCCTTCTCTCGGTCGTCTTCTCGCCAAAAACCTTGGTCCAAGCGTTCGTGATTTAGAAGGCGGTATTTTGCGTATTATGGCGGCGTCTCGGCTGACTGGACGGAAGGTTGACCTCTCTTTAGTCCAAACGGCTATTGGCGTAAAAACTACCCAGAACAAGCGGTCGGTGGCTAACTTTGTTGAGGAGATAGCTGCTTTCTTTTCCCTGTCCCCTTCAGAGATAAAGAGCCCAAGGCGATCTCCCATCTGTGCCTTCCCCCGCCAGGTAGCGATGTATTTATTAAGACGGGAGGTTGGGCTTTCTTTCAAAGAAATAGCTACGGAGCTTGGCGGCCGAGACCACACCACAGCGATCTACGCTGTTAATAAAGTGGAAACCCTGGTGGAAAAAGGTGGAGAAGTAGCAGATTTGGTGGAAGACTTACGAAAAAAACTTTTCCGTTGTTAATAAGTGCTTTGGTTTTCCCCTGCCTGTTTCTAATAACCTGGCTTTAAAATTCTGCCCCTGGTTTTCTTTTACTACTATTATATAATTACTTAAACTAATGAAAGTAACAGTACTCAAAGAACATTTCCTAAAAGCTGTCTCCTTAGTTAGTCAGGTTATTAATCCCCGCCCAAACCTTCCTGTTTTAGGTAATTTCTTGTTGGAAGGAAAACCAGGTATTCTCCAAATCACCGCTACTAATCTGGAGACAACTATTAGTCAAAAGATAGCGGTGAAAGTTGATGAGGTCGGTATAACTACTGCCCCCGCCCGGCTTCTAGTCGATTTATGCCAGGCAGCAAGCGGAGAAAGGATAAGACTAGAAACAGAAAAAGATAACCTACTTGTCAAAACCGACGCCGCCCAAGCCTCCCTACCAACAATTAGTGCCGCCGAGTTCCCGTCCCTGGCTGGCTTCGATCAAGAAACCAGCACTATATTCGAGCGAAACATTTGGCAGGAATTGGTTTCATCAGTTGTTTTCTGTGCTTCGTCTGAGGGCGGCCGCCCAATCCTTTCTGGTATCTTCCTGCGAGCCGAGGGTGGCAACCTAAACGTAGTAGCGACTGACGGCTACCGACTAGCCAAAAAAGAGATGAAAATGAAAGGAAGCTTACAAGCGGTAGTCCCCGCGCGAGCGCTTTCCGAAGCCAACAAGGCTCTCGATGCGCAAGAGGACGAGTCAGTAGAAATTAGTACCGACAAAGGTAAAAACCAGCTCCGTCTTCAAACCAAAGACCTTAACATCACCACCCGCCTTTTAGAGGGAGATTATCCAAACTACGAGCAGATAATGCCAACCTCCTTCGTGGCAAAAGTTCGCTGCCCCGCTAAGGAGCTTTCCGACGCAATCAAGCTCACCTCTCTTTTTGCTCGCGAAGTTGGCAACGTAGTTAGGCTTGAGGTGGGAGATAAAACTCTTAAAGTCAGTGCAAGTACTGCCCAGATAGGCGAAGCCCAAACTACCCTACCCGCCTCGCTTGATGGCGAAAAACTAAGAGTTGCCTTCAACTCCCGCTTCTTACTAGAGGCGCTGACTGCCCTCAAATCTAAAGAGGTGTACCTTTCCTTAAGCAGCGCTACTAGCGCCGCGCTGCTGCGGGGACCGGAAAACCCTAACCTGGTTTATTTAGTCATGCCGGTTAGGATTCAAAGCTAGATGCTTAAGGGCCTTAGTGTGAGGAATTTCCGAAATTTGTCCATCCCGAAGTTAAATCTTTCGTCCGGGCGCACCATCCTGGTTGGTGAGAATGGCCAAGGAAAAACCAATCTTTTGGAGGCAGTCTATCTGTTGGCCTACGCCAAACCATTGCGGGGCACCAAAGAAGAAGCGATAAACTGGCAAGAAGACGAAGCGGCTATCTTCGGGGAGACAGAAGGGAGTAAGATCCAAATAACCCTCCGGCGTAGCCACGAAACAGGCGTTTTTATTAATAATAAGCCAAGGGCCGTTAGCGCCCTCTTTGGAAAATTTCTAACGGTTATTTTTTATCCTCAAGAAATCGAACTAATCACTGGCCCACCGTCTTTGCGCCGCAATTTCCTGGATCGGTTAATTGCCACGGTTGATAAGGACTATCTTCTCAATTTAATTAGTTACCAGCGGGCACTTAGCCACAAAAACCGCCTTCTTAAAGAGCGAGCAGAGGCAACCAACCTTGAAGTTTGGGATAAACAGCTGGCTTCCCTTGGCAGCAGAATTTGGCTGGTTCGAGAAGAAGCACTATCGACCCTTAATCAAATTTTCAAGCTAGAATCCACCCGTCTAGTAGGTAAACCCCTTTCTCTAGAGTATAAAAACCCAGTTGCTGGCGTTACAACCAAAGAAGCGGAAAATATTTTTTTGCGCAAGCTCGCTGCTCAAAAAGAGCTCGAACGCCAGTACCTAGTTACTATCTTTGGTCCCCACCGTGATGATTTTAGAATTATTGTGGAGGAGACAAGAAACAAAAGCATTATCGAAAAAGACCTTTCTACCTTTGGTTCACGCGGCGAACAGCGTCAGGGGGCAATTTTATTAAAACTCGCCAGCGCAAAATTCTTCGGTCGGGATTTGCATCAAACAGCAACCCTTTTACTAGATGATGTGGCTAGCGAGCTTGATGCGAATAATCGGCAACTGCTTCTTACCAACCTACCAGCTAACCAGGCGATAATTACCACCACCAGCCTGGAAAGCTTGCCAGAAGGAATCAAGCGAAAGGCTACGATTTTCACTATAAAAGAGGGAAAGGTTTTGGCAAACTAGCTACCTCGTTGCCTCTTTTCCGCCTCTTTGACAATTAAAACATGTTCATCGGGAGCCGCCTGCACTCTGATAGCAACGTGGTTTGGTCCAGCGAAAAAGAGCCCCTCGCCAACATCGGCCGACAAAAGAAGGCTCTTTTCTCCCTCAGAAAGATAAAAGACCTCGACAATTCGGTCAATAGCGGCAGGGGACTGTTTGAGTAAAATTTGAATCGAGGAGTTAGTAACAATCGCCTTTCCGTAGTCGCTATTCAGAAAATCCTCTACGTCTTGGGTGATGGTAGTTAGACCCAGATTGTATTTTCGCGCCCTCTTTGCGATGGAGTAGACAAAAGACGCGGAATCCTCATACTTCATCAGATACCACGCCTCATCAATAACGAGAAGTCGTTTTTTTCGATCCCTCTTTATTCTTGTCCAGATATAATCAAGAATGATAAACATCGCCACCGGCCGCAACTCGTCCTCTAAATCGCGGATGGAGAAGACGGTAAAAGTATTGCGGAGATCAACTGTGCTTTGCTGATCAAAAATACCGCTTAATGACCCTTGAATAAACTTTTCAAGGCGCTCAGCCATGCTCTTCGCCGGCGCCTCAGCCATATTGAGAAGCACGTTGTAAAGATCGCCTAGAACTGGCGGTTTTTTCGATTGCGTAGCAGGATCGGGCGTGATGCCAGACAGTTTATAGGTGGTGATTAAGGCGCGATCTAGTATGGCGTCTTCAGTCGGAGTTAAATTACCGAGCAAAATACGGAAAAGAGAGTGGAGAGAAAGAATTTTTAAGCCAAGCTCGTTTTCACCTTCTTCAAACACCCCCGAAAGATCAAAGGGATTAATCCTAGAAGGCTCGTTTTGAGCGAACTTGATATATTCGGCGCCAATTACCTCTGCCAAATCTCTATACTCATCTTCCGGGTCAATCACGATAATATCCGTCCCAAACATTAAAGAACGCAGGACTTCAAGTTTCACCATATAACTTTTCCCCGCCCCAGATTTAGCAAAAACGACACTGTTGGCGTTTTCTAAGGTGAAGCGATCGAAGATTACCAAGGAGCCATTGTGCTCATTGATCCCGTAAAGGACCCCCTCGTTGGCCGTGAGCTCACTACTAGTAAAGGGAAAAGTAGTTGCTAAGGAAGTAGTATCCATGTTGCGGATAACGAAAAGCTTGTCCACAAAATAAGGCAGGGTAGTCTGAAAGGCTTGTTCCTGCTGCAACGTAGCGTGTTTGGTGACGATTAAAAGGGAGCCTGCCACAGCCTCGACTTGTTTGGTGATATTGTTGAGTTCCTCCAAAGAAGCGGCAGGAATCTTGATGTAAAAGGAAAATTGAAAAAACCGTTCTATTCCTGTTGCTAACTGCTCCTGAAGCTCTTGGGCGTCTTCTAAAGTGGCCCGAATTGCCGGATCTAATACCCGCCCGGCTTCCAGGTCAGACTCAATAGTCGCCTCCATCTCGGCGATCTTCCTTCGGAGATCGTCTAAAATACCCTTGGTCTGCACAGGGTAGTAGAAAAAAGTGATGTCTAGGGTATGGTCAAAGTTTATCAGTGGAGAAAGCCAATTTGCTCCAATAAAGCGGGGATATCCAGTGACAAAAAGGGTTCGAAAGTAGGTGTCGCCAACTCGGATATGATCGAAATCAACTTCAAGACCTGGTGGGGCGACCACGTCTTTCACATCGACCATTCCACTACCAAGATAGTGGGCCATCTTCTCCCTTGTCCGGGCGAGTTCTAGATCTTTCCGGGTTGGCTTTTTCTTAAAAAAAGAAAGAAAGTTCATTTTTCCACCTCCGCACTCTTGGCGGCCATCTCACTAGTTTGTTCGGTCTCTGCCGCCTGCTCGGTTGCTGGAGCAACCGCCGGCTCGACTAAGGGAGTGGTGTATTCTCTGGTACCAAGAGCGGCTTTCTGCTCCCGGGCGACTTCAGGATTATAAAGATCATAAAAAAGCTCAACTAGATCTTCGGTGGTTAAGCGAATCGCCTTTATGCCGATTCGGGCTAGTTGCTTTATGATGTGCTCCACCTTGGGTTCTAAGTTTACTTTTGCCTTTTCCAAGACTGACCACTTACTAACCTTTAATTTTTTGGGGCCGAAAACACCAGCAAAACTTTTAATCTGGGAAAGATCGATCCCGATGTAAGGTAGGACTACGTAGAAGCGTTTATCCAAAACCTGATTTTTAGAAACTAGCTCGCGAATAAACCTCTCGTACTTATCAATTTGGACGACTAAAGCCGGTGTGTAAGCTGTCTTCTTCGCCTCTTCGAGTCGGGCTAGATAATTAGTAATGTCCACCCGTTTGCTGCGGACTAGAACTTGAATCGGAAAAGTAAGGGAATTAACTAAAGCAGCAAAAGCAAAGATCATTGCATCTTGTTC
>MHCO01000054.1:3559-4061 GCA_001816645.1 Candidatus Woykebacteria bacterium GWB1_45_5 | reverse complement strand
CCCTCAGCTTCCAGCTCAAGCATGTAGATGCCGTTTGGTAGAGGGGTCGAAATAGCAAACTGGCCGATTTTATTAGTTTTAAGCGCCCGGACCGGCTCGCCAACCTTATCCTTGACGACAATAATAACACTGGAAAGAAGATAGCCGGCGGCATCTTTGACAATCCCGTTAACAACATTTGGAGCGCTGGTTAAAGTAGGGGCCATCTTACCGATTGCTATTTGGGGTTTAACAACGTGAGCCTCGGGTTGCTTGGCTTTCGCCATCGGGCTGGCTTTTACAACTTCCGGTTCGACAATTCTTTTTGTTGGTGCTTGCACCGGGGGTGGCTTTTGAAGATCCAAAAGTAAACCTTGGAGTTTCCTAACCTGCTCGCGGGCGCTATCTCTTTCTCCTTCCACCGTAGAAAGCTGGGTTTGAAGACTGATCACCTGACCACCGACTTCTTTGACTAGCTCTTGGTTTTTTTGTAAACTGTCAATCTTTTCCTCAAGGGTCTTAA
>MHCO01000054.1:3289-3422 GCA_001816645.1 Candidatus Woykebacteria bacterium GWB1_45_5 | reverse complement strand
ACCTGTTTTAGAAGGCCAGTCCGATCAGAAACTAACTGGCCAATCTGCGCCAGATACTCATCCTCTTTTCCCTTCTCCCCGGCCCCTGTTTTTAGCTCCTTTTTCTCAGCAGTGATCTGTTTTAAGGTTTCAG
>MHCO01000054.1:3140-3232 GCA_001816645.1 Candidatus Woykebacteria bacterium GWB1_45_5 | reverse complement strand
CCTCGCTGGGTAATTTTGGCCAAATTGCCCCCTCCAAAAGACCAGTGGCTACAGGCTCGCTCTCTTCAGAACGCGAAGCAGCCGGCTGCTTT
>MHCO01000054.1:0-2980 GCA_001816645.1 Candidatus Woykebacteria bacterium GWB1_45_5 | reverse complement strand
TTGGCGCTTGAGTGAGGGCAGTTAATCGATTGAGCCGTGCCTCTAAAGGGGCTCGAAGTTCCTCGGAAATCTCAATCGACCGCCCACCTGTACCAGGTGGGGTTACGGATCCTTCGATGGCGACAGGCTGTAGACCGCGGGGATAGTTATTGCGGACCGGCCCAAGATGGATATTTTTATCGGGGTGGGCAAAAGAAGCAATTGGTTTAAAAGGAACCGAACTAGTTAGTTTAGTTTGACCTTCTTGGACTGTTTCTACCACCAGCCGAGGCTGCTCGGTAGGAACAAAGCGATGAGCCAACGCCTTTCCAGGATATTTTGGTAAGCGTACTGGTGCATCAGATGGCACTTCTCTAGCCGCCGCTCCTCGGCCGATAATTACTGCTTCTTCTGCCATCTAACCCTCCTCCTTTTTGATTACACCTAGTTTGGTTAGTTTCTCCGCCAGCTCCTTTTCAGGTACATCTTGGGGTAGAGGCGTGGCGGTAATTAATTCCGGCACTTTAATTTCTGGTACCTCGACTGGCCGTGGACCGACGGCTGGCGATAAGTCTTTTTCAGGAAGAGGCAACGAATAAAGCCTAGTTTGTTCTAGCTGCTCCAGTTTATCTCCCGGTCGTTCCGCACGGACTTGCGCAAGATAAGTCTCCAAACGCGAACGGCCGGGCTTTTCAGTCGGCGCGATTGTTGGTGCTCGGCGAAGATAATAAGAAAACTCCGGGGCAAGGAAGCCGATTTCTTTAGACTCTTTGTGCCAAACCCGGATTGAAGGATACATGATCGAGCGGATCAAAGCAAAGGCCCACTTATCAAATGACATCCCGTTAATTGGGACAAAAGCTAAAGCTGGGCCAAGCAAAGTGGTGGGGATAATAAAAAACCACTTCCAAAACCCGCCGACTGCGACCCAAAACATAAAAACTAATATACCAGCGCCAGCCAAATAACCAAACTGCTTTAAGGTCAAGGGACCAATCAGCTTAAACTCAAAACCAGTTATATTTTGTGGGACAGAATGCTGCTGCACCTCAGTTAACAGAGAGCAGAGAGCAGTGAGCAGAAGAGGCTAAGGGCTTTCTGCTTTCTGTTTTCTGCTGTCTGACTTGACCTCCTTCATATACACCCAAAGTACCTTACCGACTTCGTCGGCCAAAGACTCAAGTCTTGTAAAGTCCGACTTTCCTAAATAGCCTATTTCGAAAGAAAATTGCAATAAATACTTTACTTCAACTAACGAAGCATAAGCCGTATCCAAAAATGTTCCAAAAACTTTTTGGTTTTGTCTTGCATAACCCTCAACAATATTGGTGGGGATTGATATCGCAGCGCGGCGTAGTTGGGAGGTTAAACCAAAGACCTCTTCTTTCGGGAACGTCCTAGTTGCCAAATAAACTTCCAATGCCAATAAATGGGCCTTTTGCCAGGCCTTTATTTTTTCGTAACTCCCGACCTTTACCATTTCTTTTTTATCTAACAGCTAGCTGTTGTCTGCTTTCTGCTCGCTGAAATATCGTCCCTCTTCTTACTCAGTTAGCAAAGAGCAGTGAGCAGATAGCAAGATTTATTCTTCGCTCCTGCTTACTGATTGCTGCTTACTGCTATCTGTTATTATTGACTATCTAGCTACCAAAATCAACCACAACAAAATGCATCAGACCTGATGCATTAAAGAACAGAGAGTAGCGAACAGTAAACAGAAAACAGCCGAAACATGTTGAAACCTAAAGCTGTCCGCTAAGCGGGACGAGTAGTTGCAACACGATTAGCTTAAGTGTGTAGCCGTAAACTATACTTAAGCGTAGCACTTCGGCTGTTCTCTATTTGCCAAGGGCGGTTTGCTTGGCTATGCCCCTAGCCCACGCAGTGGTCGCAGCAGCCGAGAGTACCCCCGACCTTGGTCCGGGGTTACGGAGGAGTACTTAGATTGAGAACAATAGTGTTAACTTTTGCTCAATCGCAGCACCCGCAGTAGCTAATCTTCGGAGAAGATATTAGCTAGCGAGGGTGCTATAGGATTTGACTTTCCCCCTCCTTTGTGCTAAAATCCCCTGCAACAAAAAACGGAGAGAATTCCGAAAGGAGACGATCGTGGTTAAATGCATCCGTAGTGAGTGCGGACACCAGGAGATTAGAGGGAGGCCATACTTCCTCTCTGTTCGTGTTCCTGGTCAACCACCGCAGGACAAGGAGCACTGTCCGGATTGCGCTAAGAAGATCATCGGTCCACAGATTGAGGTCAACCTGAAAGACACTAGGACCCTGATCAACTCGTTTGGGGAGTTTTTCCCTGGCAACCTCTCCGAGGTAGGCAGGGTGGAGGTGGTAGAGGGTAAAGCCAAGGTCTATGGGCGGCTCGGCGGGGCGATTGTTGCCTTCCGGCGTGGAGACCTGTGGCCAGCGAAAGCAGCTTCAAGCACAACTCTCGCTGAAGCACATTACCGGATCGGCAAGCTTATGCTTGAGGCGGTCGACCGTCTCTTTCCGCACGCGAGGTACAGGGACCGGCAAAAGGTCGCAACAGAGCTCAAGTACACGAAGGAGCAGTTTGTGAAGTGCGAAGCCGATCGACAGATTGTTGAAGAGCACCGCCAGCGTCAGGAGATCATCCCCACGGACAACCGCCGGGCTTTTCTAAAGGTAGCCAGAGACGTCTTCATCGGGGCCAAGAAGGTCTTCGATGTTATCGGGGGATCTTTTTACTCTGAAGAAAGGGCCGCCCATGTCAGCAAAGAGGACGGCCGCCTGATCGAGGTAGTGAAAGGCTTTAACCCTGCTACTTTGCAGACGAAGCCGGAGGATGAGATAGGTGAGGGCGAGAAGCCAACCGAACCTCCTGCTGGTGAAGAACCCGCTGCCGAAGAGAGCGGGGGGCCAGAAGTCGGACAAGCGGAGCCGACGGGAGGGCTAGAGGAAGTACCTGCCGCCGAAGCTACCCAAATGGAAACCGGCGAAGCGGGAGAGCCGAAGGAGCCAGAGGTTA
>MHCO01000053.1:10975-18653 GCA_001816645.1 Candidatus Woykebacteria bacterium GWB1_45_5 | reverse complement strand
ACGGGTAGAGAACCGTACTTTCCGCCAAACTCCTAAACATCGCTAGGTCTTCAAGACCCATCTGGCTCGGCCCGTCTTCGCCAATCGAAACCCCAGCGTGGCTGCCAACAAATTTTATATTTGGCTTCGAGTAAGTGGCCATTCGGATTTGATCATAAGCTCTGGTCAAGAAAGCGGCAAAACTGGAAACAAAGGGAGTCTTGCCCCGTTTTGAAAGGCCTAAAGCTGCACCGGCCATGTTTTGCTCGGCGATAAACATTTCAAAGAAACGGCCCGGGTATGCTTCTTTAAAAATCTCAGCGTAAGTCGAATTTTTTGTCTCCGCATCTAGACTAACTATCGCGGGGTTTGAGCTACCTAGCCTTTTGAGTGCGTTGCCAAAAGCCTTACGGGTCGCTACTTTTTCGTCCCGGTTGTAGGTAATAGGGCCTGTCTTCCCTTTGGCCGGTTTTGAAGATGGTACTTGATTGCTTGGTTTCTTTATAGTTCCCTTAATTCTTGTATTGATTTCCCCTAGTTCTTTCAGGGCCTTTTGATAATCATCCTCACTCAAAGCTTTACCATGCCAGCCTTCTTTATTTTCCAAGAAATAGACTCCCTTACCTTTCAACGTCTTGGCGACGATCATGATTGGTCTGCCTTTTACCTTGTCCGCCACGTCAAAGGCTTTGACGATCTGTTCCATATTGTGACCATCAACCTTTATAACTTCCCAACCAAAAGACTCCAACCGCTTTTTGTAAGACCCGATGTCGTGTCCAAGCATTGTCTCTTGCGACTGCCCGAGGCGATTAACGTCGACCACTCCAACTAAATTGTCCAACTTGTAATAAGAAGCAAGTTGGGCGGCTTCCCAGACACTACCCTCGGCCATCTCGGAATCGCCAAGCAGAACATAGGTTCTATAAGGAAGTTTGTCCAAATATTTAGCATTTAAAGCCATCCCAAATCCAACACTTAATCCTTGGCCTAAAGAACCAGTTGCCACCTCCACATATTTAAAATTTGGCGTTGGGTGACCCTCCAGTGGACTGCCGAATTTCCGCAAGCTATCAAGTTCTTTTTCGCTTACCACCCCAGCAGCGGCATAGAGGGCGTAAAGAAGCGGCGAAGCGTGGCCTTTGGAGAAGATTACTCGGTCGTTGTTGGAGTATTCTGGTCTATTCAAATCAAAACGAAGTTTATGGAAAAAAAGAGCAACCATAAGATCCGCCGCTGATAGGGATGAGGTTGGATGGCCCGAACAAGCTTTAGTGGTGGCACGTAAAATATAGTAGCGGACAAGCTTTGCTAATTCTTCTAGTCTAGATATATTTACGCGAGATACCACGCTAATATATTAACATAAAATCAGAAATTCTAACGGGCCGTCACTCTTTTAGCCAAGTTTCGTGGTTTTAGTCCACGAAGTGGTCGCAAGACGAGGAATTTGGCATTCACTTAATCTATCTCACAGTAACACTTTTCGCTAAATTCCTCGGCTTATCCGGATCTGCTTTTCGCTCCAAAGCCAAAAAGTAAGCGAGAAGTTGAGCTACTACTACGTTAACAATTGGCGAAGCATCACCAACATCCGCAACAGGCAGCCGGACATCAAATACTGGGTCGCTTTTTGGTGAAACACCAATTATAAAACCGCCGCGGCTTTTTATCTCAGTAGCACCGGAAATAATCGCCTCGTACGTTTCATCATTGGGGGCGAAAACTAAAACTGGCGTACCTTTTTCAATTAGGGCAATTACTCCATGCTTTAGTTCACCGGCAGCAAATCCTTCGGCGTGTATATAGCTAACTTCCTTTATTTTTAAAGCCGCCTCGAGAGCAGTTGGGTAGTTCAAACCTCGACCGATAACGTAGATATGATCATGTTTTGAAATTTTCTGGGCAAGTTTTTTAATATCTTCGACATATTTTTTCTTCAAAATTTCTTCAGCTGCCTGGCTTGCTTTCCTAACTAGTTGCGTCCCTCCAACCAACCCATCGTTCATGGCGTAAGCTAGGAGCAGCAAAATGGTTAGCTTGGCGACGTAGCTTTTTGTTGCACAAACGCATTTTTCCGGCCCAGCACCGAGAAGAATCTTGTAGTCGGACATTCGGTATAAAGTTGAGCCAAGATTGTTTACCAAACAAGCGATTTTTGCACTTTTTTCTTTAGCGGCTCTTACCGAATCTATTATGTCAATCGTTTCGCCAGATTGGGAAAGAGCAATTACTAGACTTTTCGGAGTCAGGAAATGGGTAAGGTAACCAAACTCACTTCCAACAGAAAAATTGACGTGACGAGCGGCGATTCTGGAAAAAAGGTAACTACCTACCAAAGCAGCGTAAGCAGCGGTACCACAACCAACCATATATGTACCGTAAGATTCTTTAATCAAAGAAGCCAGCCCCCCGATTTGATCCTTGTAATTTTCCGCAATATTTAAAATAACTTTCGGCTGCTCGTAAATTTCTTTGAGCATGTAATGAGGGTATCTTCCAAGCTCCACAGCCTCCACCGACCACTTAAGATGCGTCGGTCTTTTGACAATCGGTCGTCCAGTATTTAAGTCAAAAACCTTGACGCCTCCTTTATTTATCAAAGCTCCTTGACCGTCTTCAAGAAAAACAACCTTTTTGGTATGTGGCAAAATCGCTACTGCGTCGGAAGCAATAAAATATTCTTTCTTTCCGATACCCAAACAGATCGGTGAGCCGTTTTTAGCAACAGCAATTTGCCCATCCAGAGAAAGAACCGCTACTGCGTTCAAACCAGCTAGTTTTTTAAAAGCGTCTCGAACCGAACCTACGAAGCCTCTCTTCTTCATTTCCTCCTCGACGAGATGAGCGATCGCCTCCGTGTCTGTTTCTGATCTAAATTTATGGCCCAGGCTCATTAACTGTGTCTTTAGTGGTTGCCAGTTTTCAACGATCCCATTGTGAACTAAAGCCAGTGTGTTGTTGCAATCAGTATGAGGGTGAGCATTGGCTTGCGTAACACCACCATGGGTCGCCCAACGAGTGTGACCAATAGCAGCATTTGAGTTTATAATTGAGAATTTAGAATTTAGAAAGGAGTCTCCAATCTTCCCGACACGCTTTTCTATTACGATTTTACCAAGCTGTTTACTATTTGCCCCGTCCGCCGAAGCCTTAGCATAGGGGGGTGTTCGCTGTTCCCTAACAACCGCCACTCCCCAGCTGTCATAACCGCGGTACTCAAGGGCTTTAAGGCCCTCCAAAACTAACTTTGCGGCGTTATTTTTAGCACCAATGTAACCAAAAATCCCACACATCTGTCAGCTTTTAGCGGCTATATCAATGATTGTTCTCGCGATTTTTCCTTCGTCGTGGCGGATTAAGTTACCAGGGGCGGCCAAATCCTTGACGATCTGGTTTTTAGTGAGTTTTTTGCAGGCAGCTAAGTCTAACTCAACCGGGTAAGCTTTTTCCCCAGCATATCTTTTGAGAATTTTTTCCGGGAAGTTACTTTTGTTTAGAACCACGTAATCTAGCTTACCGTTTTCCAGATAATTTTTAATTTCTTTGGTAAAATCGTTGGCTTTGAAACCATCAGACTCTCCGTGTCTGGTCATTAGATTGCAAATATAAACTTTTTTCGCTTTTGAATAATTAATCGCCTCTACTATTCCTTCGACTAAAAGATTGGGGATGATACTCGTGTAAAGATCGCCTGGGCCAAGAACGACCACGTCGGCTTCTTCAATTGCTTCAACCACTGGCGGATAGGCGTACGCCTTTGGGTCTAGGTAAACATAATCGATTGGTACATCCGGCTTCTCGTCTCTAACATCGATTTTGCTCTCCCCAACCAGTTCTGTCCCATCCTCCAGCCTAGCAATCAGATTGGAATGGGTCAGCGTAACCGGCAGCACCTTACCCTTTATACCCAAAAGTCGTCCAGCCTGGGCAATTGCCTTATCTACTCCACCAGTAATATCAGTAAGAGCAGTTAAAAATAAATTACCGAACGAGTGACCCTCCAAACCCTGGCCTTTAGAAAAACGGTAATTAAAAAGTTGGCGCAGCAGAATTGATGAACGCTCGTCGGCGGTCAAAGCGATCAAAGCTTGGCGACTATCGCCGGGAGGGAGATGGCCAAACTCATCACGCAGGCGACCCGAAGAGCCACCCGAGTCCATCATGCTAACAATTGCCGTGATATTTTCGGTGTATCTTTTCAAGCCTCGCAGCAAGCTATGTATACCGGTACCTCCACCAATAACGACAATCTTGGGATTGGAATCGGCCTTGGAATTTTTTTCCTTGCTTACTTGCTTCATAAAAATTATATTCCGAACAAGAGGGTCTATCTTAGCATACAACCAACTACTTTGCAAGTTAAGCGGCCAAGCAATCATTATGTACATTCTCAATCTACTTTGAGATCATATCCCTAAATGCCTTTGCGGAGTTGGCGTTTTTTGGACTTGCAAAAAAGCAAAGAGGAAACTGGAACTGATCGAGGCTTTGCGAGGGAATTCCAGAGGATGTCCCGAAG
The DNA here is from genome assembly GCA_001816645.1 of Candidatus Woykebacteria bacterium GWB1_45_5. Taxonomy (GTDB): domain Bacteria; phylum Patescibacteriota; class Microgenomatia; order Woykebacterales; family RBG-16-39-9b; genus GWB1-45-5. Next base: position 14,152 of record MHCO01000053.1, on the reverse strand, counting down.
CTTTTTTTGCTTAGTTCCAACAGCCGACGAAGCATTGGCTGTGCTTTTCTTGTTACCTTCTTTTTGCACAAGCAAAAGAAGTAAGCAATTATTTTAGATTCTTGAAAAACTCAACCGTCCTCTTCAACCCTTCTTCCAAAGAAACTTTCGCTTTCCAACCAAGTTCTTTTTGGATCTTCTCCGCGCTCGTATAATTTGCCGGTACATCACCGGGACGGTCGCCTAAATCCTGGATAGGTACTTTGTAGCCGACATTCTCAAAAATTTTATTAACTATATCGATAACCTTGGTCCCTTCTCCAGTACCAACATTAAATATATGGGAGCCTTCTAAAGAAAGTGGGGCGATATGAGCAGCGGCTAGATCTTCAACATAAATAAAGTCGCGGATCTGCCCACCCTTCCAATATAAAGGGATTGGTTTTTTAGCAAGTGTGGCTTTAATAAAATTTGGAATAGCATGGGTCTCGGGTTGGTGCAACTCATTCGGCCCATAAGGATTAAAATAACGCAGGATTATTGCCGATAAACCACGTTTTTTATGCTCGGCCTCGATCAACTTCTCCATCTCAATCTTGGTCTGACCGTAGGGATTGGTTGCTTTTTTGACCGGTGAGCTTTCTGTAAGCGGCAACTTATCTGGATCACCGTAAACCGTTGCCGAAGAAGAAAAAATGATTTTGTTTACAGTCGCTTCTCTCATTGCTTCCAATAAAGTTTCGGTGCCAACCACATTGTTTTCCCAATAAAGATGAGGTTTTTCGACACTTTCGGGAACAATAATAAAAGCGGCCATATGGACCACCGCATCAACACCTTTCAACGCCTTCGTTAACTCATTCTTGTCTAAAACTGGCCCCTGAATAAAGGTAGCTCGCTGATCAACCAGCTTCTTGAATCCCCGGCTTAAATCATCGTAAACCACTACCTCGTGGTCCTTATCAAGTAATTGTCTTGTTACATAGGAACCAATGAATCCAGCACCCCCAGTAACTAGTATTTTCATAATTTCAAATTACTCTAGCGTTCCTAATAATAAGCTCTATTTGAAATTACGTCACGCGGGCAGCGCGAGACATAAAGTTAAATTCTCCTTTTATCCCTCAGACTATAATGTAAAAGGCAGTCCTCGGTGTTATAGGGTAATAATCAACCTCGCTCGATAACTCTCTTCATAGTTGATCTCTTCCCAGTCATTACCAAACCCTGCTCAAGACGAAGTTTCAGACTATTCCACATAAATTCAACTATATCAGTTGGGCCGATTTTGGTATGTCCCCAAGTTCTTTCCTGAAAATTTATCGGCACTTCTTTAATTTTTGCACCAAGTACAAAAGCTTTGTACAAAAGATTCATTTGAAAGGAGTAACCACGAACTTTTAACTCACCTAAATCGATTTTTTCTAAAACCTGTCTGCGGATTGCCCGGAAACCACTCGTGCAATCGCGGACATTATCAATGCCAGCGATGTAGCGGGCGAAGCGATTGCCCCAGCGACTATTTGCTTTCCGGAAAAAGTTCCAATTTTTTGGCACCTTTCCACCTTTAACATAACGGCTGCCGATAACAAAATCGGCCCCCCTATCAATTTGATTGATCAGTTTTGGCAGCTCGTCGGGCCGGTGGGAAAAATCAGCATCCATCTCTACTACTACATCGGCTTTTAGCTTACCTAATGCATGTTTAAACCCTCGAATATAAGCCGCCCCCAACCCCTGCTTTTTCCCAGTCAGCAAATGGAGTTTACCTCGGTAGCCGGGTAGCTGGCTGGCTTTTCTAACTTCCTCCCCTGTACCATCCGGGCTATTATCATCCACCACCAAAATCTGGAAATGATGCCGGGGAAACTTCTTAAACTGGCTAAACAATTCCGGGATAAGCCGCCAAATATTTTCCCGCTCTTTATAGGTGGGAAGAACGACTACAATTTTAGCAATTTTCATAAATTCCTGCGAAATTTACGGAGACTGCTGCGCTCCTTCAGAGCTAAGCAATTTTCATAAATTACAATTGCTGCGACCACTTCGTGGGCTAGACAATTTTCACACAAGGATAATAACTTGGGGATGGTTTTTTGTCAAAAACTAGAATAAAAAGGCTCGTTAATAAGATGGCGTATCATTAGTCTGGACCTGATAGCTTACACCTGATCCAATATTTATTATAACTAATAATGGTTCAGCCGTATACATATCCGGGCTGACACAATTATCAGCCGCGCATTTTTTTAGCTTAGAGGTGACAATAAAGCTACTATTAACCCATACAGGATAAACCAGAGAGTCTCCCATCAGAGTAGCTTTTTTAGTTACCAAATCAAATAAATATACTTCTGAGTCCGCGATGACCCCGCTATCGCCTGCCTTGTACTCTTTGTTATGAGCGCAATATTTTCCATCCACTGAGACGCTAAGTCCTGACCAATCTGTCTCGTTGCTGATCTCTTCGCTTTTTTTAGTTTCAACTGTGTAGCTAAACACGCCTTTTTCTATGTCACGATAAATAAAAGTGTTACTATCCGCCTTCCATACCGGCCCTGTAATCTTCCCAGAAAGGGTCGCAAGTTTATTGCCAGCAGAGTCTAATATCACAATTATCTCTTGGTCGGTCTGCTTTACTGTATTAACGAACAATATCTTAGAACCGTTAGGAGAAATTTTGGTCCCGATTGCATCATCACTACTGCCTCCCCTAGCAACCACTTCGGTTTCGTATATAACTTTATCTTTCTGAGTATCAAATTTAAATAAGTGTAGTCGGTTGATTTCGCTGCCTTGATCCGCTAATGTTTCTTCTCCGGCAAGATAGATCAAGGTTTTTAACTTTGAATCGACATCATAACTTCTGATTAAACCGCCGAATTTTTTTATTTGTTCAGTTGTAAAGGTCTCACCGGAAAAATCCACTCGCCATAGCTCACATTTTTCAGATTTGCACTTTAAGTGGGTAAAGCTGTTTTCATCAAAGAAGATAGGTTGAGAGTTATAAATTTCGTCACTACCGTCTTTGGTCACCTGTGCCTTCTTTTTAGTGACTACGTCCAAAACCCAGATATTGCCTTTGTCGGTGTAGGCAAATTTAGTTCTTTCTGGTTTGGTCTCTTTTTCCTTTGGTTTAGCGGTAGAAGTGGCTTGTTTTGCAGGTTCTTTGGAAGATTCAGTGGGTGGCTTCTTGAC
>MHCO01000053.1:6279-10934 GCA_001816645.1 Candidatus Woykebacteria bacterium GWB1_45_5 | reverse complement strand
AAAAATAAGATCGCTTGTAGCTTTTGCCCCCGACTTGATCGGGGCCAGCTACGGCGCGTCTTTATTTGTCGCTTTGCTCCAAAAAAGAAACCCCGTACTTCAGACAAGCTTTCGGCACGGGGTTTGGGTAACACCCGTCCCAAATGTTAACAATAATTTTTCTCTTGTCAAGACCTTAATTAGTCATTGGTGGTTGGTGATCGGCAGTAGATTATCGAAGCTAAAAATGGTAGAATAAATAACCTATGTTTAAATTCTTAGGTAATCTTCTTGACTCCAACGAGCGAGAGTTAAACAAAATCCAACCGTTGGTCGAGCAAACCAACGAATTCGAGAAAGACATTAAGAAGCTCTCTGATGAAAAGCTTCGTGAAAAAACTAGCGAATTCAAAAAACGACTTGAAAAAGGCGAAAGCCTTGATGATATTCTCCCTGAAGCCTTCGCGGCTGTCCGAGAAGCAGCTCGACGCGCCATTGGGCAAAGGCACTTTGATGTTCAAATCGCCGGCGGGATTGTCCTCCACAGCGGTAAAATTTCCGAAATGAAAACCGGGGAAGGAAAAACCCTCGTCGCTACCCTACCACTTTACCTCAACGCCCTCACCGGTAAAGGCGCGCACTTAGTTACTGTCAACGATTACCTGGCCCGCCGAGATGCAGAGTGGATGGGGCCAATTTACCATTTTCTAGGCCTTTCCGTTGGTGCAATCAACCATGAAAAATCTTTTGTCTTTGACCCAAACCCCCCGCCCGCCTCGCCAACCCGCGAAGATAGCGTTTCTGGCGGGCAAAGCGAAGCGTTGCGGGCAGGGCAGACACCCGAAACATCGGAGGAAGAAATCAAAATGGATCCCGATGCTTCTCTCTCACCCGAGGAAGAAGGTTTGGGGGTCGGGAAGTTTTTAAGAGAGGTCTCGCGAAAAGAAGCTTATCTAGCTGATGTTACCTATGGCACCAACAATGAGTTTGGTTTTGATTATCTGCGCGACAATATGGCGACTAGTATAGCCGATATCGCCCAACGCCCGCTTTACTATGCGATTGTCGACGAGGTGGATTCAATCTTGATTGATGAAGCCCGCACGCCCTTGATTATCTCCGCTCCTTCTGAAGAAGCTACCGAAAAATACTACCAATTTGCTTCCCTTGTAGACAAACTTGTTATGGACACAGACTATGCCCTCGACGAAAAAGTTCGGTCTGCTAGCCTCACCGAAATCGGAATTGCAAAAGTGGAAAGGATGCTTGGCGTGACCAATCTTTACGAGCGAGATTTTGACACCGTTCACCACATCGAAGAGGCTCTTAAAGCCAAAACTCTCTATCACAAAGATAAAGACTATGTGGTAAAAGATGGTGAGGTAATCATTGTTGATGAGTTTACTGGCCGGATGTTGCCTGGCCGCCGTTACTCCGAAGGCTTACATCAAGCAATAGAGGCCAAGGAAGGAGTGGTAATCCAACGGGAAAGCCGTACCTTAGCGACGATTTCTTTCCAAAATCTTTTTCGTCTTTACGAAAAGCTAGCCGGTATGACCGGTACCGCAGCCACCAGCGCTGAAGAATTTCACAAAGTTTACAACCTGGATGTTGTTATAGTTCCCACCAACAAACCAATGATCCGGAAATATTTCGCTGACAGCGTTTATAAGACCGAAAAAGTTAAATGGCAGGCGGTAGCTCGCGAAATAGAAGAAAGGCACGCTGCTGGCCAACCAGTTCTCCTTGGTACCACCTCGATCGAAAAAAACGAACTCATTTCGCAGTTATTAAAACGGAAGGGAATCCCCCACGAAGTTCTTAATGCCAAAAACCACGAGCGTGAGGCCCAAATTATTGCCAAAGCTGGCGAGAAAGGGGCAGTGACAGTAGCTACCAATATGGCTGGCCGTGGTGTTGATATTAAGCTTGGAGAGGGGGTAGTTAAACTGGGTGGTTTACACGTCATTGGCACCGAGCGTCACGAAGCTCGTCGAATTGACAACCAGCTCCGCGGCCGTTCTGGTCGACAAGGCGATCCAGGCAGCAGCCGTTTTTTTGTCTCTTTGCAGGATGATATCATGCGGCTTTTCGGTGGCGACGCCGTCGCCCGCATAATGAACACTCTTCGCCTACCAGAAGATATTCCAATTGAAAACGCCATGGTTTCGCGATCTTTGGAAGGCGCCCAAAGTAAGATAGAAGGCCATAATTTTGATATTCGTAAACGGCTAGTGGAATACGATGATGTTTTAAACAAACAACGGGAAATAATTTACGGCCAGCGTCGAAAAATCCTTGATCTTGGTACCACAAGCGAAGCCGATGACAAAACTGAGAGTGAAACTGCCCAAGCCGAACTCAAGGGGACGGTTCTGGAGAAAATTAATGTCGAGATTGAAAATATCGTTGACCTTTCCCAAACTGAAACTAAACAAGTCGATTATAACCGGATCACCGACGAGTTTTTTACCATCATCCCCTTTGATGAGACCTCGCAAAAAAAGGTCCGGGAGGAAATTGAAAAATTGGCTAATCCAGAAAAAATCAAAGAACTTCTCGACAAGTTAGTTGCGCAAATTTACGAAGCGAGAGAGAAACAATTTGGCCCAGACATCTCCCGCCAAATCGAAAAGCTCGTTTTACTTGGTACGATCGATTCGCTTTGGACAAACCATCTTGAAGATATTGACTATCTTCGGGAAGGAATTGGTCTGCGCGGCTACGCTGCCCGCGACCCACTGGTCGAGTACAAAGCTGAAGCCTTTAAGCTCTTCGAAGATCTGATGAGAGCAATCGATTACGAAGTTGTCCACCGTATTTTTAAGATCCAACTCGCACCGCAACAACAGCAAGCAGTGAGCAGACAGCAGCAAGCAGCACAGACCTCAACATCAGCCGGAGAAACAGTCACTTCTTCCACTGCTGCTGCCAGTGATCAATCACTGACCCCCAACCCAAAAAAGAAAATCGGCCGCAATGACCCCTGCCCCTGCGGGTCTGGACTTAAGTGGAAACGTTGTGGACTAATAAATAGCCCTACACATCAAGAAAATTTAACCAAGGCTAAAGCCTAAAATCGTCTAAAATTCTTACAATTATAAGACAAAAATTTAGGCCTTTTCGTACTTATTACCTCCCCAAGGAGTCCCAAAAATTTTACTCTTTTGTTGGAGATTTTTAATCTAGTTAAACCCAACCAGCTAGAACAACTCCGCCCATACCAATTAAAAGTAGGCCGATGATCAAATGAAGTAAGCGGAGTCTTTTTTGGCGAAATTCCTCAGCCTGCTGCAAACTGAACCCCTTATAAACAGCCAGGGTAATTAAAATCATTGGTAGGATAAAAATAATATTGTAAAAAACAAGGTAAGCTAAAGCTTGAGCAAAAAGCGTCCGTTGCGAAAGCATTCCCAAAATCACAATATAAGGACCACTTGTGCAGGGAAGCAGGAACAAACTAACTAAAAATCCAACGAAAAATGCACCGGCTGGGCTGGTCACCCTCGAAATTAAAGCTTTTAATCGTGGCCGCCAAGACATCGGCACTTCCATCAAAAAACCTCCCTTCCCATACCAAAAATAATCCTTTATGTTAAATAAACCTAAGATAATTGCTAAAACTCCAATAAAAGTCATGAAAAATCTCGGCAAGGCACCCCAACTTAAAGCTTTATAAAGACCTAAACCCATCATGAGATAAGATATGAAAATAGATAATGAAAATAAAAGACCTGCGTGTAAAGCCCTTCTTGGTGACCCCGAAGCTAAAATTGCCGTTAAAAGCAAGACCAGAACCGCGAACTCACAGGGGTTGACGCTATCAGCCAAAGCACCAGCAATCACTGCTGGAAGTAGAAAACTTACCTTTGTGGTAGCTGCTTTGGTAGCTGCAGGTTGAAGATTCGAAGACTCGACGAATTTACTGGCGAGAGTTTCAAATTCATTTGGAATATCCAAGCCACCAATTAAATAGTGATCACCTATAAAAACAGCTGGAACGCCTCGGCTATCGAGTGGAACGTTATATTTATCATAATATTCATTTAAAAGGGCAGCATTTTCATGATTAAAGTAGATTTCTTTTTTCTCAATTGGGTATTTATCGTAAAAACCTTTTTCTTCAAAAAATTTATCTACTTGAGCGCAATGTGGGCAACCCTGGCCCCAGAAATAGTAGATCGCGTCTTTTTTAACTTCAGCGGCTACTTTGGTGGAAATAAGAACGGTTAATATAATAAAGGTGGCAATAAGGACGGTTAATATAATGAAGAGGGAACCGACTATAGCTTTTATGAATAAAGGTTTTAACATAAAACCGTTGCTATCTTCACCCTACCACTATTTTTCTATTCGAATTGCCTTACCTTCGACCAAAGCAGCCGCTATTTTTTGATGGGCAGCTGCTAAAATCCGAGCAAAGGTGGGTTGGGAAATTCTCATTCTAACCGCTGCTTGTGTTTGCTCCAAGCTTTCCACCTCCGCCAATCTCAAGGCCTCAAGCTCGTCAGGCAATAGTTTTACTTCCTCTAAAAATTTTAGGGGAATACCCCGCGGCTTGAAATAATATACATTTGGTTCGAATCGGCAAAACCGAGCTTTCTTTGGCCTTGGCATAAATTTTTCCTTAAATAACCTTTACGAACTTTAGAGCCAACGTCTTACTTTCTTTTTAT
>MHCO01000053.1:0-6251 GCA_001816645.1 Candidatus Woykebacteria bacterium GWB1_45_5 | reverse complement strand
TGGTTCCTCAAATGGTTTGACCGTTGTTTTATGGCTCTTAAACTGGCTATCTGCCAAAATGTTTAACTGTATTCCTATTATAATCAACAAAATACCAAAATAACTGTAAGGAGCATGAATAATTTTGGCAATTGGGAAAAGAAAATGTAAAATTATTGCCAAAGCTGCGTAAATGTAAAGATATGTGGGCGGCAAAAGCCTTTGACTTTGTTTCATTTAGTTTAATCGTGCTCGGTGAACATCTTGTCGAACGCAGGATCGTTTTCTCTTAGAAAATCGATCAGCATAGCGGCGTGCTCTTTTTCTTCATCTCGATTATGCTCAAGAACCTTTCTTAGCTTAGCGTTTTTAGACGAACTAATCCTTTGCTGATACCAGTTTATTGCCTCTAGCTCTTCGATAAGAGACTGCCTAGCCCTTTCCAAATCTGCATCCACCGGAGATAGATTTTCGAAATCTTTATAAGCAGCGCCCATAAGTACCTCTTTTCCAAGGAAGAACTATAAAGGATTTACTTTTCCGCTTCAAGTTCTTTTTCTTGCTTTTCAACGTCTTCAAGTTCTTCCTTTAAGGCTTGTTTGTAATCGGCTAAAGCCTGGTGCGCCTCTTTTGGACCGGTCGGCCAATTCCAACCAAAATACCTACCTAAACCTCGGCCGCCTCCAAATCGGTGGTGCCAACCCAGACCACATGGGCCGAAGCCTCTGCCTGTCCTTGGTCCAAACCCTTGAGGACCTGTTTTATCAAATCCTGGCATAGTTTTCACCACCTTTCCAGCTTTGTATATTGAATACATATTCATAATAATATCTCGAAGCTTATTTGTCAACTATCAAGCGGCAGATTATGCGATCCAGACGGTTGCTTGCTTACGCTTTCCAATGATAAACTAACCTGTTATGCTACCAACCGCTTATCTTGCAGTAATCATCATCGCCTTTCTTTCCGGTCTAACCACCTTGATCGGAGCTGCTCTCGCAATTAAATTTGGGCGTTGTACCTGGGGGATGATTGTCGGGTTGGGTTTCGCCGCTGGTATTATGTTACTGATTTCTTTTTTTGAACTTATACCAGAGTCCTTCGCTGCGGCAGGAACGCAACGTTCACTAATTGCTTTACCCGTAGGTATATTGCTATTCGCTGCTTTAAATTTCCTAATACCGCACACCCACCTGGTTAGGGAAAAAGGGAAACTTGATGGTCATTTGTATAAAACAGCTTATTTAGTTGCAATAGGGCTTATTTTGCACGATGTACCTGAAGGGTTCGCAATGGCAAATTCTTACATTTTTTCACCTTCTTTAGGATTACTGATAGCTCTTGGCATCGCCATTCATAATATACCCGAAGAATTTGCTATGGCTGCTCCAATTGTTTTGGTGAAGGAGAAAAGCTTTCTGTTCAAAGCCGCCTTCTTCTCTGGATTAGCAGAGCCAGCCGGAGCTATATTAGGACTTTTCGCTGTTCATTTTATGGCCGCTTTAAATCCTCTTTTCATGTCTTTCGCGGCCGGTGCTATGATCTTTGTAGCAATACACGAACTCTTTCCGATGGCTGTAACATACAGAAAAGTTCCCTTATTTATCCTAGGTTTAGTTTTTAGTATCTTTGTTTATCGGGGACTAACCTTACTGATCCCGGAGTAATTATTTTTAATCTTAGCAGAAGAAGCTGTCCTATCAACACGACTAACTATAGGTGATCGATAAGTAATGATTTCGACAAAAACTGCAATTTTTGAACCTATGGGTGGACCATTACACCGGCACTTCAAGAAATGCGGGCTAATTGGTGCTCCACAACACAAAGATTAACCAGGGAGAATTGATGTACTTGTGTAAAGAAGTGGTGGCCCACATCTCCGAGTCGTGAACATAAATAATTCGCTGATTGACAGTTCTAACCCTCATAAAAGATAATTAGATCAACTAGCGGCTAGGAACTAGTGGCTAATTACTAGACTATGATCTCTATAATTATTCCTGCTTACAATGAGGCAGATAGAATCGGCAAATCTTTAGAAAAACTTGCCGCTTTTTTGAAAAATCGATCCGAGGAATTTGAAGTAATTGTTGTTGACGATGCCAGCACTGACCATACGAAGCAAGAAGCTGAAAGATTCGTTGGCAAAATCCCCAACCTGAAAGTTACCCGCTTGGAAAAAAGCCCGTATATGGGCAAGGGCTTGGCCGTTAACAAAGGCGTTCTGGCCACCAAAGGTGATATTGTTCTGTTTACCGATGCTGATTTTTCCACCCCGATTGAAGAAATCGACAAACTTTTAGAAAAATTGGGCTCTAGTTATGATATCGCTATCGGTTCGCGAGCTCTGAATCGCTCATTGGTAAAGGTAAGGCAGAATGTTCTCCGAGAATACATGGGCCGGACTTTCAATATCTTAGTCCAAAACTTGGCTGGCCTGCGGGGAATCGTCGATACCCAATGTGGGTTCAAGGCCTTTAAAATGCCGCAGTGCCGGTCTCTTTTCAAAAATGAGCAGGTTTTTGATTTTGGTTTTGATGTGGAATTACTTTTTCTGGCCAGAAAAAAAGGCCTGAAGATTGCTGAAGTACCAGTCCTTTGGTATAACGACCCTCGAAGCACAGTCCACCCAATCAAAGATTCATACCGCATGTTTTTAGATCTGATTAAAATCCGGCTCTACCACGGCGACAAAAACGGCTCTTTATTGGATAAATTGGGCTTTATTCTGTATGAATACCGCACTTTTTGGCGCTTTAGTATTGTTGGAGTAAGCAATACCATTGTCGATTATGGCTTATTTTACTTACTTACCCGACTAGCTGGCCTCTCCTACCTTACCGCCAACCCAATTTCGGTGGAGACAGCGATTATTTGGAGCTTTATTTGGAATAACCTTTGGACTTTCTCTGAACGAAAGGTAAGTCAACCTCTGGCGACCCGCTTTTTTATTTTTCAGGTGGTTTCTTTAGGCGGATTGGTTCTCTCTCAACTCGCTCTCCTTTTATTTGGGGAATTCCTGGGCCTCTATGATCTAATCGCCAAAGCACTTACTATTCCAATTGTGCTTGTTTTTAATTATTTGCTAAACAGCCGCTGGACTTTTCGCGATATATCAGCTGGGCAAGCGAAATGGCGTTGGTATGCTGCTTTCATTCTTTTTCTACTATTTATTTATTTGATCCTTACAAACCTATCGGCCCTAAAAGCAGTCAAAGGTTGAGAGAGACCTAAAAACCTTTAGGGCTTAGCTTCTATCTTATTTCTTAAGTCTTAGATCTGATACATGAGTAGTTATTGCTATAGTCTTATCGACCATTAAGGTTTTTCCAATCAAAGCAAGAAAACTATCAAAAAATATTTTATCTTGACTAAACTACCCAAAAACCGATAATATATTATTAAGTAATAAGGATAAAGCACAAATATTAAGTCTGAAGGACGAAGTATGAAGTAAGAAGTCCAAACATGAAACGGATTCTTAAAAACTTATCACTTAATACTTATTACTTCATACTTGTAACTTATCTTGAGAGGGGGTGAAAATAATGGATCCACGTGTTGTTAGAGCAGGCGTCGGCTCTTCTGTCGTTGCTTTATTGGTCGGTGCTGCTCTTGGTACTTATGGCGGCTGGACCCCTGTTTTTGACCTGGCCGGCTCTCAATTTGGTTTTTGGGTAGTGGCTGTTGTCTTGGGTAGTGTTTTGGCCTACATTTATGCTTATTGGTTTAATGCCTTCTTGCCCGGAACACCAATAATCCGAGGTGCAATCTACGGAATTTTAGTTTGGATTCTGATGTTGATATTGGGTGGTGTGTCAAGTTTCTTCAAGGAAGCGACCTACCCAGACCCAGCCGGACCAACCGTCTTTTTAACCTTGGTACTCCACGTTGTTTGGGGCAGCATCCTTGGTATTTTGTACGAAGTCCGCTGAAGCTTTCCAAGGATTTGGGCGGTTAGTCGGTCTGCATCCAACCTGCCCGGGATAATTTGCTGTTTTAAACAGAGGGGTAAAACGTCGCCGTATTTAGCCAGTCAGTCTTCATCCTTCCTAAAAGCAATCTAGCTTCTTTTCGATCTTATTCTTTTCCGATACAATCGCAATATTACATCTCGACGCTTATTTCTCTTCGAGATATAATTAGTTCCTATGGAAACTTTAGTTGCCAAGTTACAAGCTTCCAAAAAAAAATTGCTGGGGCTTGAATCTAAATTAAATTTAGAAGAAAAAAGAAAGAAGCTGCGATCTTTAATAAGCAAAAGTGTAAAAAGCGATTTTTGGCAGGATATTACCGCCGCCAACGCTGTGATGGAAAAAATCTCTTCATTAAAGAAAGAGATCGAGGCTTTCGACAGCTTGAAAGAGCGTATTACCACTACTTTGGAGCTTGGCCAAGAGGAGAGTCTAGAAACTGATCTGGAAAAAGAGGTGGCGGAAATCGAAAAGGAAATAGAAAAACTAGAATTTAATCTTTTTTTGAATGGGAAATACGACGCCGGTGCGACCATTCTTTCCCTCCATGCCGGTCAAGGTGGAACAGAGGCGATGGATTGGGCAGCGATTTTACTACGAATGTACCTGCGATTCGCCGAACGAAAGGGTTGGAAAACTAATCTTCTTTCCGAAACGCGTGGCGATGAAGCTGGAATTAAAAGTGCCGATGTAGAGATTAGTGGGCTGTACGCTTACGGTTTTTTGAAAAATGAGGCTGGTACCCACCGCTTGGTTCGCCAATCCCCATTTAACGCTAACAATTTAAGACAGACCTCTTTTGCCTTGGTTGAAATCCTACCGATAATCGAAGATATAAAAGAAGTGGTAATCAACCCTGATGATCTGGAAATCGAAACCTTTCGCGCTTCTGGTCCCGGTGGTCAAAACGTCCAAAAGGTGGAAACTGCCGTCCGAGTCCGCCACAAATCAACTGGGACAACTGTTACCACCCAATCGCAGCGTTCTCAAGCCCAAAATAAAGAAAACGCCCTTAAACTTTTGCGGGCCAAACTTTTTAAGCTAGAAGAAGAGAGGAAGCAAGCTGAAGAAAAAAAGCTAAAAGGTGCTTACATTGCAGCATCCTGGGGAAATCAAATCCGCAGTTACGTACTTCACCCCTACAAGATGGTTAAAGACCTACGGACTGGCGTTGAGACAGGCGACCCTTTACCTGTTTTAGATGGGGATTTGGACAAATTTATCGAAGCCGAAATCAAGATCAGCGAGCAGTAATCAGAAAACAGATAACAGGAGTAAAAAAAACCAATTCTGTATTCTGAATTCTCAATTTTGAACTCACTTAATGTGCCAATAAATCGTTCGCCACCCATTATCGTGATGGATAACGATTCCTTTTCCAACCGTTCCCGTCAACCAACAAGCCGAAGAGTCAGTCGCCAGATAAGCTATCCCATCGCCTGCGGCGTAAATCGGCGCGCCGTACCCGGCAGTCATATCAATACCGTTGTGGCCGGGAATACCAAAGTTATTCATATACCACCAATAGTTTTCCCCGTACCACTGGGTGATTGTTGGGTTAGTTTCCGGCCAACGGAGCTGCCCGGAGTCTAGATATGGTTTTGGATTCACGGCCACCCCACCTATGTAAAGACCAAAATGCAAGTGAGTTCCCGTAGAACAACCTGTATTACCTTGAAAAGCAACTACATCACCCCTTTTTACGGGTCCCAGGCGTACGCCACCACCGCCTAAGGCGCGGGCGATTGATTCAATTTCACTTTGAACCTGAGCCAAAAGACGTTGATAATTCTTTTCATCATTTTGGGTAACCCCTAAAATATAGCGCTTTGATCCCTGCTGGCTGGCAAGATTGGTTTTTCTTTTATCTAGCTCCTGCTTTAAGGCTTCTTCTTGGTTTTTCTTATCCTCCAAATCAGCCTTTTGATTACTATATTCTTCTTTTAAGTCGTCTAGCTTTTTTAAAAGCGCCAAATCTTGGCTTCTGACTGCTTCCGTATATTTTTGACGGACCAAAAAATCGTTAAAATCTTCTGACCCTAAAAAGGCTCCGAACGATTCGATGTAGCTTTGTTTGTAGATTGCCCGTACCCGTGTGTTAGCAACACCTTGCGTGTAATCTAGGTCTTGCTTGGTAGACTCTAACTGCCCTGTAACTTTAGTTATATCGCCAGAAAGTTGGGCTAACCGTGTCTCTGTCTCTTCGATCTGAAGAGCCGTCAAAGCGATCTGGCTGTCTAAATAGACAATTTCGGCGGAAAGGCTTTTTTCTTTAGATTGCGCTTCGGCAATTTT
>MHCO01000052.1:60672-60887 GCA_001816645.1 Candidatus Woykebacteria bacterium GWB1_45_5 | reverse complement strand
GTCTTCATCGGGGCCAAGAAGGTCTTCGATGTTATCGGGGGATCTTTTCACTCTGAAGAAAGGGCCGCCCATGTCAGCAAAGAGGACGGCCGTCTGATCGAAGTGGTGAAAGGCTTCAATCCGGCTGCTCTGCAAACTAAACCAGCAGAAGAGATAGGTGAGAGCGAGAAGCCAACCGAACCTCCTGTTGGTGAAGAACCCGCCGCCGAAGAGAG
>MHCO01000052.1:60355-60603 GCA_001816645.1 Candidatus Woykebacteria bacterium GWB1_45_5 | reverse complement strand
TGCTGCACCACCGGTACCGCCCGAAGAGCCCGAGGCGACGTCGCCCCCAGCTGCAAAGCCCCCGCCCCGGAAGAAAGCGGCTAAGAAGCCAAAGAAGAAGGATCGGAGCAACAGCGGAAGAAGCTTTAAGTTAAACGGTGTTGACGCTGGCGACCCAGCGGAGATTGCCAAGGGTTTGAAAGTCAACAGCCGGGGAACGAGGAGCGTTTCGCGAGCGCGGGCAAACAAAGAAGCGATCGCGGCCGCTG
>MHCO01000052.1:59587-60330 GCA_001816645.1 Candidatus Woykebacteria bacterium GWB1_45_5 | reverse complement strand
GAGCGTAGGTTAAAAGGCCATCTGAGAAGAGACTTTTGAACGGATGAGCAAGTAGGACGATGAGAGCGTAACAAGCGATCTAGTCTGAAAGCCCTTCAAGGGAATTTTCGAGGGTGGCCTTTCCCATTTTCAGAGAGCAGAAAACATAATCAGCAAGCAGAGAACAGTAATCAGAAAGACTCGTCTAAGTCTACTAACTGCTGATGGAGTACTGCTGTCTGACTATGGGTTGACATCCCCCTTCCTTTGTGCTAAACTTTCCCCGCAAAACATGAATAAGAATCTTTTGATCCTAAACATTAAAGCTCAGAGCCCACCTACTTGGTGAGGGATTTGTTGCTGGTGAGCTTTGGGCCCCGATTAAATCGGAGCCCTTTTTTAGTTCGACAGGCTCACTATAAAGCTAGCCCTGAGCGAAGCCCCGAGTTTATTGAAGGGCGAAGTCGAAGGGAACATTAACAACAAAGTTGAAACCTTCTTTACTTGGAGGGCCCAACCAGGGTCAGTAGTCAGCAATCAGATACAGGATTTCTGCTCTCTGCTTACTGCTACCGGTTTACTGGGTCTAGTTGGACCTCCCAAGTGGGGGTGACAACTTAATATCCCGAAAACTCGGGAAAATGCTCCTCCCTGTGTTTTGGTCTTCGAAAGGCCACACAGGGTGGAGACAACCCCGATTTAATCGGGGCCATCCGAAAGTGGCCGAGAAGGCCAAAAGTAAAAGGAGGAGAGCCACAAATGGT
>MHCO01000052.1:58743-59555 GCA_001816645.1 Candidatus Woykebacteria bacterium GWB1_45_5 | reverse complement strand
TACCAACATCCCGAGTATCGGTTGCGGGTCATTCCAACAGCTGCACCACTCATGTTCCTCTACGGCTTTATGCAACTAGAGGATAGTGATGTAAACGCAGCAGCACGGGGTAAAAGCCTGCGGCGACTAGTCCAGGTCTACCCGCCAGAGTTCTTTCTGAAACCACTGCCTGGCGACAAGCGTTTTCTGGAACAGGTGGTACCCTCTGACTATGCCCTTACCACTCCTGAGGAGGGTAAGGAGTGGGCAGATCCGAGGTACTTATTCGGGGAACACAACGAGAAAGCAGAAGCGGAGCAGGGTAGCTTACCACCAGAACTACTGGATGGAAACCTGGAAATAGCAGCTCTCGACCAGCGTTGGTGGGTCCATACCGGAGTTACCAGCGAAAGACTGGCTCGGAAAACAACCGGTCTCTACCAAATGCCTTGGTTGGAAGTAGCAGCAGAGTTCGGGGTTAGACTTGCTGCTTCTGAGCTGGCTGATCGACTACCTCTTCGGGCGGGAGAGCTGCCCGAGCAAGAGAAACCTAAAGTCGAAGTTACAGTTAGTACTATGCTAGCGGATGCTCGGTTGGCAGCGGCCCGGCCGTACTTTACACATGCCAATTGTTGGTGGGCCCTTAACGAGCACAGGAGGCTGGTGGTTGGTAAAGACCCCGGGGCAGAAGACAATCGTCTGATCCAATTTAACACCAGCGATCGATATGCTCACATGATGCACGCCCGTTGGCTAGCCGAACGGACTCCAGAAGCCCGTGAGCGAGGAATCGAGGCTCTTAGCCCCGACTACGATCTGGCCCAGACCATCAC
>MHCO01000052.1:28158-58685 GCA_001816645.1 Candidatus Woykebacteria bacterium GWB1_45_5 | reverse complement strand
CCACTTCTGAGAGTTTGGGAGGAAACCCACACAGACCGTAAACGCGAGACACAAACCCAGCTGCAGGTAAGGGTTCTCCACACCGAGCTGGTGATTTTCGCTTCCGTAGACGAGATAAACGATCTGCGGAAAACAGTCGATCATCGCAAGCAGTGGCTCGGGATGTGGCGAGCAAAGGCCTACGCCCTTCTGGCCGAAGCTAGGATTACAAGTGCCCCTGATAATTGGTATCTAGGTTCGGCTGACGACCAACCCTTGCGGAATCTCGTCTTTGCCGATCCACAAGTGGTCGATCCGGCCATCTACCTAGGTTACCTTTGGGAACGGGCGGAGCGCTGGTCCCGCCGCACTGGCGGCGATCCTCTTGATTACGTAGTTCGCCCAGCACCAGAAATTGGTGGTTGGCACCTGCGCAGCATGAGGCGACTCCTCGCCTCGTTCAACACCCTTCTGGACTTGATGGAGCTGACCAGTAAGCGGCCAGAGGATACGGAAGAAGAAATCGCTCTTGGTGCCGAGGGGGGCTACATCACCGATCGGGATCTGCGGTCCCGTTGGACCGACTTGGTCCAGTTTGAAAAGGACGAGGTCGTCTGGACCTACTGGGAGATGAAAGAAGGCCGGGCTGTTCGCCCCCATGCCGAACCAGGACCAGGCCTTGAACCCCACGCTACCCCTTATCGAGACCTGGCTCTCTGGTATGACTGGTGGTGGACGATGTGTGTCGACCACTATGTCTTCCCTCAACTCGTCGAGTACATGAATGAGCGGTCTGAGGAAGCGGAATTTCCTGTTCGAGTAACGGCTGATGGTCCGGACAGTAACTACTTCCGCCATCTCGATTTCGCCCACGGGTTATGGAAGAACCAACCGATTGAGCCCATTATTAAGCGACTGAAATGGATCTGGAAGCGGGAGGTTGCTAGTCATACGATCCATATCCGGCCAGTCCTCTACAAAGAAGTACTATCCGGTCTGCCGTCAGAGATGCTGGCCGGCCTGTTCCAACCTGACAGGGAGCTGCTAACAAAGCTGCGGACAAAGGCGGAACAGGAACTTGCTAAGCTTGGGCCAATTGGACCTACCACGGCCGAGGCAGCTCGTAAACAGGCGGAAGAGCTGAGAGGTAAGATCGCTTGGTACACACGCGGTATCAATCAGGCTTCCGAGCAGCTTGATTCCCTCACCAAGTTTGTCCAGAAGCTCAACCGCCTTAGCGACAAACGGGTGAGAATGTGGTGCGGCTTTCTTACTCACGGTAAGCGCGGATCTATTATGGGTCTGGATGTCGGCGAGACCCTCCGTTTCGTCAAAGAGGGGTACGCGGCCGATACGGGTCTGATGACTGAAGATCAGTTTGATCAGATGGTTGATCTGGTCACGATGGGCTGGCTTAGCGGCCAGTTTAACAAGTCAGTCTATCTTTCTCGGTCGATCGCTTACCTGATTTCCGTTAAGGTCAATCCGATGGAGAGACACAAGGCGATAGGGGGGTCAATCCAAGGAGGTCACCACCCAGTGATCGCCCACTACGTCGCCGAGGGTATAGGTGGCTTGGACGATCTGCTTGGTTTGACGGAGGATTCAAAGGCGACCAAGTTCGTTCAGGATATCTTTGAAGCCCACGAGGTCGAGAAGCTTGGACGATCTGTGGTCAAGGAGATTCTTGAGCGTAGTCTGTTTAGAAAGGAGATGGCAGAAATGGCTGCTGTTTAGCAGTCAAATTCTGTAAGCGTAACCGCCTACTATCAGGTTCGATTCCTGAAGTGGGCGGTTCTTTTTTGGCCGGTTAACCTTTGCGGTTTTTATAAATTGTTTAATTCGTCAGGGCCTGGTTTAGACTCGCGTCTAGCTACTCTCCTTGCCTTTGCTTCCTCCGCTCGTCTTTTTCTTTCGGCAATTTCTTCAGGAGGGACAATAGTCGTCCGTGTCGGCGGCGGCCTTTCGCCTACCAGCCTTCCGGCTGTTTTTACGACGGTTCTTGCCAGCCCAGCTCTAATACCTGGTTTTGGCGTAGTCCGTTCTACAACTACTCCCTTGTCGTAGGGTTCCTGCTCTCGTTCCGGATTCCACACACCTTCCGAAGGAATCGCCGTTGGTCCCGGTCGACCCACGCCAATCCTTCCACCACGGTTAATAGGAGTACCGGCGATTTCAGTTACTTTCTCTGTTGGTTCCCAGCCAGCCCCACGTAAAACTCTGCCAATGCCCTCTCTTGCGGTTCTGGTTGACTGCCACGAACGGGCTGCGTCACCCGCAGCTCTAAAAGCTTTATACGGTGCACCAATTATTGCACCGGGGCCGATGCCGGCGCGGGGTGCAAGTGGGCGGTTACCAAACATTTCATCAACAATATCCGGCACTTTGGTGGCGAAAAAGTAAAGCCCAAGCCCCACAATTGGTCCAAGTGCGGCCCACTCCAGCATTGTATGGACAGGGTTTGGGACAATCCAAGGAACTGGTAGGTGAGGGAACTCAGTGCCGGTGGCATTACGCGCATACTGCAAATAAGGCCACAGCCCGATGAGAAAAGAAAGTTTTAAAACAAAAGCCGTTGCGGGAATCGCTATCAGAGCCGCTGCAGCGCGGCGAAACCAGGTAAATATTACCCCTTCTGCTCCCGGCAGGGCACCAATGAGAAAGAAGAGTGGCGCGAATACGGTCAATAAAATAAAGATCACATAGCGAGTAACTAGCTTGAAGATAAGATTTACAAAAACAACCAATACAATAGCAATTATAATCAGAGCAATAAATAAAAGGGCGATAGCAGCAAATGTGTGTCCCAGGAAAGCTAGTGCGGCGCCACCAAGTGCAAACAGACTGGCGATAAGAATGACTATCATCCCACCTAGGTCAAAATTCGGCCCCGGCAGAAGATAGTTCAACAGTATTCCAGTAAGAACTCTAACTAGGTCGGCCATCAGGCCGGCGATCGAAAAGCTGAAGGTAATTAAAAGAAGGGCAATAGCGATTCTAGGCAGCGCACTTTGGGCTGTTACAACTGCCCGGGGGCTTATCGGGAACCGGAACATAATCATAAAGCCGACGATCACCAAAATTACTACCAATAAAGCGTAGGAAGCCTTGCGGACATTATTCCAAATACCCAGAAGAAGATCGCTCTCGGCTAATTCGGCGCCGGCTCCTTCTCCTTCTCCTTGAGCGTACGTCTTTTTGAAAGGAGCAATAGAAGCAAAATAACGCCCACTGTCGATCGGGACGGGTAGCTCCATCGAAGAGTTGAGAATAGCACTGGCGTAGTTTAGAGCACCTGGGCTCGAAGGGGGTTTGCCCTGCGCAACTTCTGTCATTTTGGTCTCATGACACACCGAGGCGTCATCCGTCCCAGAAAACCTTCCATTTTTGTCTGCCATTGCAAAGTCACAACCAACATTTTGCTTATAAACAAAATTTTGGGTTAGCGCGGCCGCACCCTCAACACACTTATGAAAATCTGTAACACAATCGATGCCTTTAGCGATGTCGTCTTTAAATATCCAACCGAGGATGGCAGTGCCAGCAATAAGGCCCGCCACGAACCAAAACTTAACCTTCCCGCCTTCAGGAGAAACTTGGCCACTGGAGGTAGCAGGAACACTGGTGGCAGGGGCGCTGGTACCAGGGGCTCGCCATACTCGGTCGTTAGTAGTTGTAGGTTGATCCTGTTGCCCAGCAGGTTGTTGCGCGTAGACGGCAATGTTGTTGAACAAAAGGGAGAAAAGAAGTAGAAAGACGACAACTAGTTTAAGTTTGGGCAGTTTCATACAGCTTAATTTTAAGCGAAGTTAAACCGACTTGTCAATTTTTTAGCTGTTTGCAAAGTCTCCTTTGGCAAATTAAAATGAATTTAGAGGGTTTAAGCTAAATGGCGGAGCAAGAACAAAAAGGATCTGCAGTTGGTAGTGGTATTGGTAAAGTAGCCGGGGCAATCTTTCGCCAGGGTTTGAAAAAGATTGGCTTTGGAGCAGTAGCAGCTGTTTTAGGCGGACCGATTGCTTGGTTTGGTGGAGGCTGCCTGGCTGTGGTTTTTCTGGTTTTATTTCCCATTTTTATCGTGCTCCTTTTTTTGGCCGGGGCCGGTGGTGGCTTTGATTTCGGAGTGACGCCTGTCGAAGCGGCACCAAGCTCGGGGGATGGTACTGGTCTTGTCGCTGACTATTGTCTGAAGGTAGCCGGCCGGCCTCCACCGTACCCGGATGATCCAAATACACCAGAAAATGAAGCAAGATGTTCCGAGGAGTTAAGAAAGCTTTTCCTAGCTGCCGGGGCCTGGGCAAAGGTCCCAGCGGCGGTGATAGCCGGAATCGCGACGAGAGAAGGGCCACAGATTTTTAGTTACACCGATGAAGAGATATTACAATACTCCGCTCCCGGTGGTGAAGATCCCTACAATAACTCTTCGCCAAATGATAGCAGTATTGACGATTGTAATGTGTCTTGGGCCGGAGCGATGGGGCCAATGCAGTTTATGCCAGGGACGTGGGACGGATCGGGCGGTCGTTATAAAGAAGCAGTAAACATCGCGACCAACGAGGGAAGAGACCCGGATGTTTGTAATATTAAAGACGCAATCTACGCCGCCGCCTGGAAACTAAAATGTGATGTCACTCCTTCGGAACAAGTTCAAGAGTGTTATGACGGCAAATTCACAAAATATGACTACAACGATGATGATAATTGGTGGGAAGGCCCACCTGGCGAAGAAGGGGAGGAGGATGGGTCTCCCGGAGAGGTGTATCAAGCAGCAGCCGGTTACTACTGGGGCGATACGACGAGAGCTAGCGATTGTGAGCATCTTTTAGACGATGGCACGCCGTACAGCTATTGTCAAGCGGTTTGGGAGTATTATTTGGCGACTGCTGACGGAAGGGGTGGAGGAGATTGGCCAAACTCCGGTTATATCTCGCAGGGACCTTACAGCACTGGTAGTCATCAAGGGGAGTCTGCCTCATCAATTGATATAGATGGGGAAGAGGGAGTGACACCAGTTTATGCCATCCGAAGTGGTAATATTAGTCAGCGAGACAAAGACAGTACAGGAGCTCTTGTCCTAGGAATAGAAGTTGGTAAATATATTTATTATTATGTTCACTTTCATAGTTACTCACCATGTGTAAAGGACTTACCGGTCGGCTCGTTTATTCCTGAAGGTCAGTTTTTAGGCTACGTTGGAATGACAGGTTCCCAAGCGAATCACCCGCACAATCACTATATGATTTGGGATGGCCCTAAGCACCCTATTTCCGAACAAGAATTTCGCTCTTTGTTACCCGATCCAGATGTAAAAGTTGGGGATACAGTAACTACAAGTTTTAGCGGTGAGGAGTGCATCCCATGATTAAAGAAGTTATCAAAAACATTCTCTACGATCGAAAAACTAAATATTTTATGTTGGCAATATTGGTCATCCTTGGACTAGTTATTTATGAGCAACTTCAGCAAACAGAGGCACCAAAGGAGACTTTCCCAAATGAATATATACAGCCAACTCCAAAACTAACCTTTCCAACAGTTGCTTGGGTCGAGCCACGAGCGGATCAAAAAGACATTTCTACCACGCCGACGATTAAGATTGCTTTCGAAAAGAAAATTAAGGAAAACGAAATATCACTCGAAACAGTACCGGCATTCAATTTTAGTCTGAAAATTTCGCCGGACGGCTATTATCTTACCGTTTCGCCAAAGTCGCCGCTAGAAAAGAACACCAAATACCAGATAAATGTAATTTTTGAAAAAGTAAGAATCTACGCCTGGAGTTTTACCACCGGTTCGCTGGAAGCGGACGCCCAGATTGTCAAAACAATAAAAAGCAAATTGCCTTATTACGGTGACCACTTTAGTATCTCTTACGCAGGATCGACGGATAAGTTCTTTGTTACTATCGACGCCAAACCAGTAGAAACCTACAAAAAAGCAGCTCTTGCTTGGTTCACCTCCCAAGGACTATCAAACGCAGAGACTAAAATCAACATCTTTTACTATCTAGTTGGTAACGCAGCACATTAGAGCTTGAAACAGGTTGTACCTATACAGAACTTGAGAAGTTGCTGGAGACCGGTGAAATCAGCGACCACTTTGAGGATTAGCCAAGATATAATAATTAAAGCGAGCCCAATAATTGCCCAAGTAATACTACCCTGAGCAGCAGTAATCGCCTTTGGGTCCCCACGGGCCGTTATATATTTAAAACCACCAACGATCAAAGCGATAAAAGATAGAAAACCCCCAACAATCGCGACAATAGATATTACGCGGCCGAATAGCCCAGTAAGTTGATCTAGAGTAGGCGCTGGGTCGGTGTCAAGGTTGATTTGAGCAATAACTAGCTGTGGTGAGACCAGAAAATAGAAAGCAACAAGGAAAAAAGGAAAGATTTTTTGCCGCATTTGCTTAACAACCTCCATGAACTCGAAGTCTTTTAAACACTGAGGTTATTTTCGACCTACTTATCAAACGGACCCTTCGTGAATGGGAGGGTGATCTCGCCCCCAGTGAAGATATTAACTCCCAAAGCGGCGGTGACAATCCAGGTGATGGCAAAAGCGGCCATAACGATTACCAAGCCAACTACAGCAGCGGTTATCCGATCTCTCGCCGATTGAGCGGCCATTTTATCGCCACCAGCGGTGATCCACTGAATGCCGCCGATAAGAATGAAAACAAAAGCCAAGACAGCGGCAAAAACAAAAAGGAGAAGCAGAACTACTCTTAATAGCTCACCCAGATTGGTAAACGGCAGGCCTGTGCGATCAAATGTAAAAGTTGGCGCTTGAGCAAGTGCCGGTTGAGCAACGGCTAACAAAGAGATGAGACCAAGACTAGCAGAGCTAAAAACTTTTTTCATTTTCAAAACTTCACCTCCTCCTAAATTATAATCATACAACAACAAACAATGCAAGTAGCCTGTTTAAGGTGGAAGCGAGACACCGCCCGGTTGGAAGATGTTGATTCCAAAAGCCATAGTGACGATGAGGGCAATAGCAAAAGAAGCGGCAACAATCACCATGCCAATCACGGCGTTGGTTATCCGCGAGCGGGCAGCATCCATTGCTTTGGGGTCGCCCCCGGCATTGATCCAGGAAATTCCACCAACAAGCAATTGGGCAAAGAAAAACAAACCAGCAGCGAAGAAAGCAACAATTACCAGGTTTCTGACTACTGTGCCTGGATCTAGAGGTTTGATTTTAATAATACCAAGATCGACAACACCACCTCCGCCACCCCCACTACTCCCAGTAGAGCCAGCTGAAGCACAAGTGATTGTACCCAAGGCTGGATCGCGTCTTATTACTGTATCACTTGGATCACGACAAGCATTACCAGGGATAGTGTACTTACTAGAGCCAGCTGGGGTACCATCATCACAAGTGATTGTACCCAAGGCTGGGTCACGGCTTATTACTGTATCGCTTGGATCACGACAAGCATTACCAGGGATGGTGTACTCAACTGCCTTTACGATGGAAGAAAAAAATAGTAAGAATGAAACAACCAAGATACAAAAAATAATAAGCTTTATAGGTAGATTTTGTAATTTTCTAACCATCATGGCGAAAAAATACTTTTTACTCCTGCTAAATGGGTTGCTACTTCAATTATGAAAAAAGAAAAGACAATTATCAAGAGGCCGATACCGGCGTTGGTTAGGGTTTGCCTCGCATCCGCAGCGCTTTTTGGATCGCCACCGGCATTGATGTAGCGGAAACCGCCCCAGATTATCATCGCCAAAAAAACTACGCCAGCTAAAATTAAGGCCATATAGGCTATTCTGGTAAAAAGACTGCCTAAGTTGGGAAAGGCTTTACAGAGATCCACGCCGCCTAGGTTGACCGTGCAGCCTATATTCACCCCGTCCGCAGCGTAAGCAGTCGGTACAAGAGACAAAGGAGTAAAAATCCAAAGCTTAAAGGTTTGACCGACGATGTAGAAAATTGTAGCCGCAAAAAGAATAATTAAAAGGCCGATGATAGCGTTGGTCACCGTACTTCTCGCTGCGTCTACTGCCTTTGGATCTCCCCGGGCCAGCATATAGCGCAGGCCACCCCAAAGAAGGAATAGAAAAGCAACCATGGCCGCAATGGTAAAAACTGGTGTTAAAAGCGCAGTGAGAATTGTACCAATAGTACTGTCACAAAATTTAAAACCCGCCGGGCAAGAGACCCCGGCAAAATCGGCAAATAAAGGAGTAATCGAAAGTAGAGTTAATAAAGAAAAAAATAATCCAAAGACAATAATTCGCCGCACCATAGGTTTAAGTTCCGATTTTTAGGCCAAATATAGCGACACCAATTAAGTTTAGTATATACACCGAGAAGGCGATCACTATCAGACCTGCTATTGCCGCGGTGATAATTTGCCGTCCTTGCTGGACCGCCTCCGGATCACCACCAGCAAAGATTAGGCGGTATGAGCCAAAGACCATTAGGAGGAAAGCGATTCCACCGGCGATGCCAACCCCTACATTTACGGCAAATTTAGCCAACCCCTGTGGGGTAGTTTTTACCGGACCTATCGGAGTCATAAATTGGTCGGGCACCGGTTTATCTGGCTGTATCTTCGGCACGAAATCCTTAACATTAGCCGTGTCGGTGGTTTTAACGATAGAATGAGATCCCCCACCCGTTTTCACCTCGATTCTAATTCGATAAAGAACAAAATGGTTACAGTCATCGGTGATATCAAGCATGTGGCTTCCTTCCTGCTGTGTATTAACGGTGTGAGTTTTCGAATCTGTGTCCTTAAGACTAATATCCTGTTCCGGTTTAATATTGTTCTTGTCCATATCATCAGAATGATTCCCGTTTATGTACAGGTCGAGGTCGTACTTAAATCTGCAGCCCTCGCCGCCGCGATCACCATACCGATGGCCAGTAAGCGTCACATTCCACGGGTCATTAGGAGTTGGCTTTTCAGGGGAAAAGGTAAGATCCGGGTACCAATGACCGACATAAAATGAGGCTGTATCGAGGACATACTTAGTATCCTTGTCCATAAGATGCACTTTGTAAGTTTTTTCCGCGTGGAACCAATCTCCATCGGTCTGGTCGCAATCTTCCTTCACCCTATCTCCCTCGTCGCCGCAGACGGTTAATTGGATTTTACCGCCCACTGGTTCAACGTTTTCTCGTTTTTTCACATCAGGTGTTGGGGAGCTTTTACAAAGGTCGCTATCGGTTTCGAAGCAGATGGTGTACTTTTGGCCAGCGCTAAGTCCAGAAAACACAATTTCCACGGCCGGAGTATTATCATCAATTATGTAATTTCCGTCCTCCTTGCGCCCGTCCGTTGGCGTAACCGTCGGGTCGTCTGCTTTGACGGGAGTGAAAACAACGAGGCAAAGCAATAAAGCTGAAAAGAGACTAGCTGCGAGGAAAAAGAATTTGAATTTGGGCAAGATTTTTAACATAATGACGTACCGTACCCTCTAAAAATAGCTTAAGGGTTTTGGCTAGGTTTGTCAACGCAACTTTAAAAGAGTTACGTGAAATGCGGACCTTTACTTAGGTAGGCATTTCTGCTACTATAGCCAGACTATGCGAACTACGATACCAATTACCGTAAAAATAATCTACGAAAAGGAAGCGACAGATGCTCCCTTTGTTGCCTATTCACCAGAATTGGATATTGCCTCCGCTGGACCAACTGAAGCGGCAGCCCGCGGTAATCTAAAGGAAGCAATCGACGTTGTCTTAGAAGGAGCCAAGGAAGACTCGTAATTTCCACTTACCAACAAGTCCCAGTTTTTATTATCAGGAATAATATCAAAATTGCCGGTATGAGTCGAGAGCGTTATTTTGAACTACTGGGAAAAGTTGATTAACCTCCAGGTAAATTTCGGCCACCTTATTTGAGCGAGTTGCGAAGTTCAAGTATAGGCCCCTCCGTATGCGAATTTAGCTCCGCGAAATTCACGTACTCTCGGGACCTGCGATTGAGCAATAGCTAACGCTATTCCACTCAATCTAAATTAACCTTTTCCCGAAGAAAGACATTTCGGTTTGAGCCTGTTGCTCAATTGAAGTATAATTAGTTTTGTAATGAAAAAAGCTGCCCGGATACTGCTAGCCTTTTTTATTCTCGCCCTTTTTGTCTCCTCCGCCCGCGCGGACGATCTACTTAATGTTCAGAAGAAAATTGATCAAAAAAATCAAGAATACAGTTCCAACCAAACCACCCTGGATAAAATCAAAAAACAAATCGCTTCTCTTTCCGGTTCAGTTTACACTACTCAAGGGCAGCTAGACGAAGCCAATAAACAGGTAGCGGCAATTCGCAGTGAGCTCGCCAAAGTGGATGAAGATTTAAATAAAAGAAAAGACGAGCTGCGGCTGATTACCGAGATTCGCGACGAGCAAATCCGCCATCTTTACAAGCACCCTGGCGACAGCCCTCTGGAGCTTTTTATTGATAGTGGCGGTTTTGCCAGCTTTTCCCAAATGTCTGGTTTGCAGAACCGGGTAGTGGGGACAAGTAAGGATCTGATTGGGGTTGTCAATGAAGAAGTAGTAGCGGTGGCAAAAACCCGCTCCGAAATTGCCAAGGCGAAAGAGGATTTAGAAAAGGCAGCGGCGGCGATTTCCGCCCAATTAGCATCTTTGCAAGGGCAACTTTCTTATCAAAGCAACCGCCAAAACACCGTTTCTTATCAACTGAAAAAAATTGAGTCGACGCTGAAAGACCTAACGCAGCAGCAAAAGAATCTTATTGCTGCCCGACTTGCCGCCTCTCAACAAGGACAAACAATTGGTGATCAAGTCCCAGCTTCTGTTCCCTTACCCGACCCAGGCTTTTCACCGGCCTATGCAGTTGCTTCCTATGGCTACCCCCACAGGGTCGGAATGAATCAGTACGGTGCCTACGGTCGGGCCAATGCCGGGCAATCTTACGTTACGATTTTAACCACCTATTATCGAGGAATTGGTGTTGGTCCATACCCAATACCGGGTAGTATCAATGTCGCCGGTTATGGCTGGATCTCCTTTGAAGATAATTACTTAAGAGGAATTGCCGAAATGCCTTCAAGCTGGCCGCTGGAAGCCCAGAAAGCCCAAGCAGTGGCTGCTCGCAGCTACGCCCTAAATTGGTTAGCTTCTCATCCAGGTCAAGCAATCTGCACCACCCAATCTTGCCAAGTCTACAACGCCTCTAAAGTGAACAATCCAGCCGCTGCCCTCTGGCACCAAGCAGTAGCCGAAACCCGTGGGATTGTGGCTACCTACAGTGGCGCGCCGATTTCTGCTTGGTACTCCTCAACTGATGGTGGTTACACTTTAAGCTCACAAGAAGTTTGGGGAGGCTACGTACCGTACGCCCAAGCGACAGCTGATTTTGCTGGCAGCTGGCCGGCTGGCGCCTACGATAAAGACTCGCCATGGTTTCACAAGCCTTGGGGCGGTGCCTGCGGCAATAGTGGCTACCCGTGGCTAAATAAAGAAGAAATAACTGATCTTTTTGACGCTCTGATTCTTTCAAAACGTTCCTCTTCTTACAACCAATATCTTTCGCCAACTGATGGTTGTTTGGGAGCTGTTGGTTGGAGCCACGCTCAAGTAATTGGGGAATTAAACCGCCTGGGGGTACCTTCGGTTGGTAATTTAGGCAACATCTTTGTTGGTTTTGATGGGGTGGGGCACACTAGTTCGATGACATTTACCTCCAGCAATTACCCAGCCCTAACCTTTAGCGGCGCCGAATTTCTGGCTATTTTCAATCTCCGCAGCCCAGGCACCAGGGTTCTCTACTCCAACCTTTACGATGTGATTATCCGTTGATACAATGAAAGTATATGGAAGGATTTGCCGCCGAACCAGTTTTCTTTGAGGGGGAAGAAAAAGATGAGCAGGTTTTGATATTACTTCGCTCCCACCTCGTGACCAATCTCGGCTGGGTGCTGACCACTTTATTTATGCTTATCCTCCCCCTGTTTATCTGGTGGGTAGCCTTTTTAGCCACCATCAAGCACCCGTTTAGTTTTACCTCTGGTTTTCTGATTACAGCTACCTGGTGGCTTATTATATTGGGAGTAGCCTTTCAACAGTTTCTTCATTGGTACTTCAATCTTTACATCCTGACTAATAAGCGGATCGTTGAT
This sequence comes from Candidatus Woykebacteria bacterium GWB1_45_5, assembly GCA_001816645.1. Taxonomy (GTDB): domain Bacteria; phylum Patescibacteriota; class Microgenomatia; order Woykebacterales; family RBG-16-39-9b; genus GWB1-45-5. The sequence goes on along the minus strand of MHCO01000052.1, from coordinate 46,591 downwards.
ATCGATTTTTTTGGCCTTTTTCACCGCCGAGTCTCCCAGACTACCTTGAGTAATATTCAAGATGTAACCTACAGCAAAAGCGGGATCTTGCAGAATTTTTTTGATTTTGGCGATTTGCATATCCAGACGGCTGGGGCTGCGGCCAACTTTGAGTTTTATGCCATTTCCGACCCAGAAGGTAGTCAAAGAAAGATTTTAGAGTTAATAACTAAAATTAAAAATGGTCGCCTCTAAGAAATGGAACTAAAACCAACAGAATTGGAAACCACCTTTCTAAATAAACTAAATTTTGATCTGGCGATCCAGGTAGTTTTACTATTAGCACTGGCCATTTATAGCGTTTTTGCTATCCTGGTTAACAAACAAGTAAAGATCTTAAATCGTAGTATTCAAACCCCACGCGCCGGCCTCTTAAACAACATTGCCCTAGCCCACCTTGTTTATAGCTTACTGGGTTTAGCCGTTGTAATTTTGACAATTTTGTTATAAGGTGACACGTAACCTATGGAAAAAACCCTTTTTGCCCAAACCGCGGAGATTAAAGGGAAAGACGCAGCAGACAGTTTCACTGCTTCTTTTCAATTCACCCCAACGGAAGAGAAATTAAAGCAAACACGTGGCAGCCTCTTTTTCCTAAGCCAAGTAAAAGCCCCATCGCTTGAAAAAGCCCTTCCTATCAATAGAGAGTTGTTTGAGTTTTTTCGGGGCCGTTTTTACACTGGGGTAGGTAGTAATTTAAAGGCCCTGGAAGAAGCTTTAGATCATTTGAAAGAGTTTTTGAAAAACAGGGAGATGCAGGCTGAGATTTTAGTAGCGACCCTTTGGGGTTCGGTTCTTTACGTCGCAAAAACAGGCAGCGTTGGTCTGCTTCTTGCGAGGAGAGGAACCGCAAAAGAGGTCGATTTCGCTAAAGTAGCCTCCGGTGCGCTTGAGGACAAAGATACAGTGCTTCTTGCCAACGAAGCGTTCTTAGATACAATCAACCTTGGGGCTTTGGGTAAGATAGCGGAAAAAGGCGATTTTGCCGAAATTGCCGCCGATCTGCAAAACGAATATCGGGAGAAAGAAGGGACCGCCCTAGCTCTCCGCCTTTCGGTCCAAGAGCCGATTGAAAAGACGAAAGAAGTTTTGATCGCCGATCTAGATGAAGTAGAAGAAGTCGAAGAAGGGTTCAAGTCGGGATTTGCTCGGGGCCTACCGCTACATTGGCCGCCGTTAAATTTGAACTTCTATTTTTCCCGAAGATTAAAAGTTTGGCTTGATGGAACGTTTGTCAAGATTGCACCTTTAGTTAAGGAGTATTCGCGAAAGGTAGCCTTTTTGATTTTGTCTCCGTGGCTACCCCGCGAGCCTGGGGTTTTGGGAGACGAGGAAGCGCGGAAAAGAAAAAGAATCATTGAAATAGCAGCTGTTCTGATTGTGGTTTTGTTAGCAAGTGTCTTTATCACCGCATTTAGCCGTGGTCGGAGGGTGGAAGCTGAAAGACGGGAAAAAGTGATTGTGAGTGTCGAACAAAAGCTATCCGAAGCCGAGAGCCTGAGGAATGTTAATCCAGCAAGCGCCGCTAATCTAATCAGCGAGGCGGAAAAAGAGTTAGAGAAACTTCCAGCGAAAGATCAGAAAGTAGCCAGTTTGCGCGAGAAGATCAAGACCCTTTCTGCGGAAATTAGCCGGGTTTACCAGGTGGGTTTAGAGACTTTTGTTGATCTTTCCAGCCAAAAAGGCGGGATTGCCAGCCAAAGATTAAAACTGACCAGCGGCTTTCTCTTTGTCTTAGACACAGGCACTGGGTCAGTTTATCGGGTAGATCGAAAAAGTAAAGAAGTGACGGTTTTGGTTTCGGAAAAAAAGGACCTGCAAACTATTGCTGATGATGGGGATTTTCTTTATTTCCAAACCAAAGAAGGAGTTTGGCGAATTGATATTCAGACTAAGGTTGAGAAAGACCAAGTTGATTCTTCCAAAAAATGGCAAAAGTTAACTGCCGCGGATACCTATCGAGGCAGCCTGTATCTTTTAGACGCAGGAGCTAAACAAGTCTGGAAGTATACTTCAACCGGTGGTGGGCTGGTAGGTCCGCAAAATTACTTGGTAGAAACCCCTACCGAAACCCCAGTCGGTTTTGCGGTAGACGGCGCAATTTGGTTGGTGAGTAAAAATAACCTCGACAAATATTTTACCGGCAAAAGAGAGAAGTTTGAATTAAAAAACCTACCTAGTAGTTTTGGTGAGGTAGCTGATGTCTATACAAGGGAAGGCCTGACAAATTTGTACATTTTTGATAAAGGCAGTGGTGGGGTATTTGTTATCGAAAAGGCAACTGGTAATTATGGTGCCGTTTATAAAGATGATAAACTCAAGGGCGCCAAATCAATTGTCGTTGACGAATCTGGCAAGACTGTTTATGTTTTAATTGAAAACACTATCTATTCATTTAGCTTCAAATGAAACCGATTATCAACAAAAAAGCCTCTTGGAATTATAACCTTTTTGAAAAATTCGAAGCTGGAATCATCCTCAACGGTAATGAGATTAAGTCAGCTCGGGTGGGGAAAGTTTCCTTGGACGAGGCTTATGTTTTAATCAGAGATGGCGATGCCGTTTTACTTAATTCTCACATCGCTCCTTATGAAAAGGGGGTTGGTGGTCCTGCTGATCCAAGAAGAGACCGCAAGCTTCTTTTGCACAAAAAGGAGCTTGATTATCTTGCCGGCAAACTTTCCGGATCTAATCTAGTAGTTGTGCCGACACGTTTGTATTTTAAGCGAAATTATGCTAAAATAGAGATCGCTCTAGCAGCAGGTAAGAAAAAATACGATAAGCGGGAGACGCTTAAAAGAAGAGAACAGGAAAAAGAAGCCCGTACTCTGTTGAGGAGGGATAAAATTGAAGCGCAAAAGCAGCGTAAGTAGCACCTTAAAAATTACTGCTAACTGATTTCTGCTTACTGCTCACTGAACAGGGGGATGTATATATTCGACGGGGAGAAGTAACTTAGAGTGCAAGCCGGTGTTGATCGAATCACCGTAAAAGTCGATCAAAGCAATAAACGCCAATAAAGATTTGGCTGTCCGATACGTTTACGCGTAATCGGACCATTTTGCTATCGCTTTCTTGGCGGGGGTAGCAAGGTGTCATAGAAGCCAAGATGATATTGGTAAGAACCGGTCGGCTTACCAAGATCAGATCTTATCGACCGTATCCTTGGGTTGATCTCGCTAGCTTCTAAACTTAAGGAGAACCAATTAGCTAGCTAAGCTTGTAGATCGCTAAGAAACTTTCTTTTCGGACCCCGGGGAAGAGCCGGGCATCTCCACCACCGTAAAAACCCACTTTAAAAGTGGGTTTTTGCGTTCTTTTGTGGTATTTTATTGGCGAGATGAGCTTGCTCGATTTGATCTTCCCCAAACGCTGCGTCGTCTGCCACGAAATCGGTAGTTACTTATGCCGTAAAGAAAAAAAGAAAATTCGGCAAGCCAGTCCTTTTTGCCCAGTTTGTTTAAAAGGAGCAGTTGGTGGCACTACTCATGAGCGTTGTAAGGGCAAGCTCTCCCTGGACGGTCTAATTTGCCTTTTTGACTACTCTAGCCCGATTAAAGAAATTATTCATGAGCTTAAGTACCGCTTTGTGAAGGATTTAGTAGGTACGCTAGAGGACGGCATTAAGGATGCCAAAATTTTAAACCAGATCGATTTTAGTACTTTTACCTTGGTTCCAATTCCTCTTGCTACGGGTAGAAAAAATTGGCGAGGTTTTAATCAAGCAGAAATTTTGGGAGAATTAATTACCCGCCGATTAAAAATAAACTCCAACCCAGAAATATTACGGAAGACTAAAGAAACCAAGCCGCAAGCAAAATTGCCCAGAAAAGAACGACTTCGACAAGTAAGTGGGACCTTTCGAGTAACGGGAAATATTTCTGGCCAGGGTTTTATAGTTTTTGACGATGTCTGGACCACCGGTGCGACTATAAAGGCTGCAGCAGCTGCTTTGAAAAGGCGTGGAGCAGTAAAAGTGTGGGGGCTGGCTTTAGCCAGTTCACATGGAGTCTGGCGGAGAGGGAGGGATTCGAACCCCCGATGACATTGCTGCCACACTGGTTTTCAAGACCAGCGCCATAAGCCGCTCGGCCACCTCTCCACTTTAAGCGGTTCACTCCCAAACTCTGGTTATCAATTTTTCTTTCTTTTCCCTTGTCCAACCCTTAATTTGTTTTTCTCTTCTAACGGCTTCTGTCTCAGTCAAAAACCTCTGACTCCAAACAATTTTACCCGGTTTGTTTTGAGCTGTAAATTTTGCCCCCAGTTGTTTTAAGTGTCTATCGAGCCTGTTCCTGAGATTATTTGTGTGACCCGTGTAATACTTACCGTTTGAAGTCAAAATTATATATGTGAAATAACCTACCATTAATTATCTTGCCCTTCGACTTCGCTCAGGGCATTCTCCTTGCTGGCCTGCCATGAGCAAGCGCAGCGCGTCGAATGGCGGAGGAGGTGGGATTCGAACCCACGTGAGCCTTACGACTCGCAGGTTTAGCAAACCTGTGCACTGGGCCACTATGCGACTCCTCCACTTAAGACGGTCAGCAAATTTTAGCAAAATAGCCCACTGAATTCAATATGGACAAGCAAAAGCCCAACGCGGACCACATTTAGTATTTGCGATAGACGGCATGGTAAAATATAATCGCGAGGTTATACCTCGCAATTGTTTCTCTGGCAAGATATAATCGCAAGATTACATCTCGCGCTTGTTTCTCTGGTGAGATATAATTTAGTCAATGGCAATCAAAGGGTAAAATGGCTGAAAAGGAACGCTCAGTAAGTGAATTAAAAAAAGAACTCGCCGGCCTGCAAGAAGAAATCCGCCACTTAGAGGGGCGAAAGCAGCAGGCAGTCAAATCTCTATTTCGCTGGCAATCATTTTCTCGACCGTATACCAAGCGCAACGTCAAATGGTTTGTTTACACCTTTTTGCTCGTAGCGACACTTATTTTAATTCTTCTTTTTGTGCGGGAATTTTTCATCATTGTCCCGGTTTTGGCGCTAGCCTTTGTGGCTTATATTTTGGCGACTGTGCCGCCAGAAGTAATTGAAAACGCCGTTACTACTCAAGGCATCAACACTGGTGGGACAAGCTATATCTGGGAGGAACTAGACGATTTTTGGTTTACGGAAAGAAGGGGGTTTCTACTACTAAACGTGGACACTTTTCTTCATTGGCCAAGACGGTTAATACTCTTAATTAACAAAGATGATCGAGATAAAATTAAAGACCTTCTTGTCCGTTACCTTCCTTACCGAGAGTTACCAAAAGCGAGCTGGCTAGATCATGCGGCTGATGCACTCTCTCATGGATTTCACAAGCTAACGAGTTGAAGAGATTTTATGTGCTTAGCCACCCCGGTTAGAGTTTTAAAATTAGAGAAAAATAAAGCATTGGTTGATGCGTGGAGTAAGAAAAGCGAGGTTGACGTGAGCCTTTTAAAAAATGTTAAAATTGGCGATTATCTTTATTCTAGCCATGGCCTGGCGATTAAAAAAGTCGCACGAGCCGAAGCGGAGGAAGTTTTAAAATTGGTTAAAAGCTGGCGTTAAATTATGGGGACTAGAGACTTAACTTCGAAAGGATTACTTTTGGTTTTTAGCACTGCAGTTATAAGCGGGGTTTCGATTTTTATTAATAAGTTTGGCGTTGGGGAATTTGATCCCTATCTTTTTGCCTTTCTCAAAAATCTCTTCGTTGCCTTTCTTTTGGTTGGTCTGCTATTAGGCCTGAAAGAATTTAAAAACCTAAAAAAACTAGCTAAGAAAGACTGGTTAATTTTATCGATTATTGGTTTGGTTGGTGGTTCTATCCCCTTTCTCCTTTTCTTCAAAGGCCTATCACTAACCACCGCTACCAATGGCGCTTTCATCCACAAAACAATGTTTATCTACGTAGCGATTTTGGCCGGTGTATTCCTGAAAGAGAAAATTCCAAACTGGCTTTTAATCGCCGGCGCTTTTCTTTTGATGGGCAATCTTTACTTTTTGAAATTCTTACCAGTCGGCATCCAACAAGGCGATCTTCTTGTTTTAGCTGCGACTGCCTTTTGGGCGGTGGAAAATGTTATTTCCAAATACGCTTTAAGAACCCTTTCTCCACGTATCGTTGCTTTTGGGCGGATGGGAATCGGTTCGGTATTTATTCTTTTATTCCTAATTTTCACCGGCAATATTCAAGCCGTTTCTAAGTTAACGCCGCTGCATTTCCCATGGATCGTAATTTCTGGAGTACTTCTTTTTGGGTACGTTACTACTTGGTACACTGGCCTGAAATATATTAATGTCTCCACCGCGACTGTGATCTTACTTCTAGGCTCACCGATTACTTCCCTTCTGACCTTCATTTTCCAAGGCCAGTCTTTTACTCAAACTCAATTGATCGGATCACTCCTTCTCACCTTTGGGGTAGCTTTGGCGATCGGTTTTCGGGAAATCTGGCAAACATTAAAGGGTCTGCCTAGACTGCTTTATGTCCTCCGGTCTTAGAGCCGCCATAGCTTATTCTCTGCCTTCTTACCGACTTGGTTTTTGTGGACCTCAAGAAGCTAAAAGCAAAAAGATTTTGCTTGATTTTGCTGCCGGCAAAAAAGTCGAGGAAGAACAGGTTAAAGAGGTTTTTAGACACTTTGAAGCTCCCTATCCGTACTTTAAATTAATTGCCAAAAGTAACGGGATTGCTGACCCGTTTGACAAGAGGGTGGTCAAAGCAATGTGGGTGGGAAATAAGTTGCTTGATAGCGTTAAGACCGATGATCTACGCGACCTAATCAGAACCGATTTTGTCAAACCATCTCTTCTTTCTCGCGAAGAAGCAGAAAAACGTGCAAGGAGAATCCCTGACGGGGTCGTTCCGCACCATAGTTTTCATGTTTTGATTTTAGGCGCGGTTTCTCACACCGTTGAACTTAAAGGAACAATGCTCGATCTTTGTCGGGTGGGTTGGGGCCGCGTGAAAAAAGTAACACCTGCCCGCATTGCTTCGCAAAGCGATGCAGGCGGGAGTAACAAGTTGCAAGTAACAAGTAAATCATTAGTTTTAGGTAAAAAAATTAGACTTGGGGTGGAACTTGAGAGGGAAATTAGTTGGAATAAAGACATTATTCCGAAGGTAAAGACTGGTGATTGGGTTTCTTTCCACTGGGCTCAAGCCTGTGAAGTTTTAACTCCACAAGAAGTCCAAGACCTCGAACACTACACCCAGAAAACAATTGATATGGTTAGTGAACAGAGCAGGTGATGCAGGGATCGTAGGCGCGGATGAGCATTTCGAGTAGTTCTTGGATTTTTTCCTTAGATTGCCCTTTTATTTGATTGAGTACCACTTGGGCGGTTTCTTCCATTGAGCTTAGATTTTGAACTGTTGGCGTAATAATATTGCAATGAGTAATCAAACCTTGAGTGTCAACCTCAATTTCGTAATACAGACCACCGCGAGGAGCTTCAACCATCCCGACGCCACGGGAAGCTCTTTTTGGTTTGTACTCCTTTGGTAATTCCGTTGCCTTGGAATCAACGCCATTTTCGATCAATTTCTCTAGGATCCCATTCGCTTCTTGGACAAAATGGTAAGTTTCAATTGCCTGGGCAAGATTGTTGTGATAAGGATTTTGGAAATCGATATCCGCGGTCTTGAAAAATTCTTTTGCCCTTCCTTTTAATAATTTTCCTTGTAAGGCAAGGCGGGCTAACGCCCCAACCATCATTCCCTTGCCTTCGTGATAGCCAAATTTGGCCGTTGAATATGGTTTGATTTCTTCATCAATAACTTTTTCAAAACCAACCGATCTCGCTTTGAGTTTTTTATTGGAGGTAATAAACTTCATATCATAAACTTCATAGGTTTTACCATTGGCCTGGGAGAAAAGACTAAAATCGGCCTTTACTTCCGGGTAGTTTAAGGAAGAGAAAAGATGGACACAGCCTTCAGCAGCGGCTAACATTTTCTCTGCTTCGTCTCTCAGCCCCCTTAATTGTTCAGTTGAAGGAACCTTGTGAAAACCGCCGGCGGCAGTGGCGGTGGGGTGAATTCCACGACCACCGACCATATCCGCAATCAGATCAGAGACTCTTTTCAATTCCAAGGCTTGCTGAAAATAAACCGGGTGAGTCTGGATAATCTCCAATCCGGAATCTAAACCTAAATAATCTGGCGCAACCAAAAAGTAGAGATGAAGAACATGACTTTGAATCATTTGGGCATCGAGAAGCAGCTTCCTTAACAAAACCGTCGAATCGGAGATCTTTAGTCCCAGCGTATTCTCAACACACTTTAAGGCGGCCAAATTGTGGGCGATTGGGCAAACACCACAAATCCGGGGTGTAATCCAGTAAAGATCAGTCGCTGGTCGGCCGACCACCATTCCTTCAAAAAGTCTTTCTCCCTCGGCCACTTCCAACCAAACCTTGTTTTTCTGCCAATTAAAATGCAAAGCGCCGTGGCCTTCAATTTTGGTAATAAATTCAGGTTTTTCCATTTTTTACCCTTGGCCTTTTAAATAACCGTGCGTATTCTGGTGTTTTCTTTAAAAACATTGAAAAATACTGCTCTACTTCTGGTGAGTCAGAAAATTTATACAATGTGTGGAGTAAATTATCAATCTGGGCGCTGTCCCGCAGACCAAAGCAGCCGTAGCAAGGCGAGCCGCCGCTGATACAGATTGCCCCGCAGCCACCTTGGGTAATTGGCCCTAGACAAATTTTCTTGGCTAGCAGTCGGCAGGGATTTCCGGCAAGTTTACATTCAAAACAAACTGAATAGCCCCGCGGCTTAGGAGCTTTGCCAGCCAGAAGCTCTTCCATTACTCTGACCACTTCTTTTTTTTCGACCGGGCAGCCGTGAATTAAATAATTTACTTTAACGTAAGCGGTGAGTGGTAGAGCGTCAATTCCGCGCGGTTTATATTTTTCGCCGTAGATTTTTTTGTACCAAAAACCGCGTGATTCTTTATCAATTATCCCGGGGATTCCGGCCAAAGTAGCGCAGCTTCCTAACCCAACTAAGATCTTGGTTTGTTCCCGCAAAAACTTCAAAGTATCAATTTCTTCTTGGGTAATTGGCGTCCCTTCAATCAAAACAACATCGTACGGCCCTTCATCTGCCCGCCTTTGGGCTAAGCGCCAATTGACAATTTCGATTTCGCCAGCAAGATCAAGCAATTTTTCTCGCAAGGAAACTAAAGCTACTTCGCAGCCTTCACAATCTGTAAAATCAAAAATCGCTAATTTTGGTTTTGGTTCGACTCCGCTGACCATAAATACTTCGACAAGCTCACTACAAGCCTTTAATCCCAATTGCTTTGAACTTGATCATAGTAAAAAACTGGCCCATCCGTACAGACGTATTTATCGCCAGTTGTACAATGCTGGCACTTGCCGATCCCACAGCTCATTTTTCGCTCTTCGGAAACAAAAATTCGCCGGTCAGCAATTCCAAGTGGACGCAAAATGTTTTCCAAAGCTGCAGCCATTGGTCCAGGACCGCACATGGCAGTAGCGGTGTTAACCGGATCGATTTTAATTTCGCGAGTTAACTCGCTGACCAAACCAATATGCCCCTTCCAATCTGGGGTGGGTTTGTCAACCGTCAAAATCACTTTAATATGTTTTTCCCAATGTTTGTAACGCTCCTCAAATAAAAGGTCGTCAGGTGTTAAAGCACCGTAGAGTAGGTAGACACGACCAAAAAGCTCTCGGCGGGCAATTATATACTCAATCAAGGTAGCGATCGGTGGAATTCCGCAGCCGCCGGTAACCATCACCACGTCTTTACCTTTGAAGAAATCAAGGGGGTAGCCGTTGCCATAAGGGCCACGAATGGTCATTTCGTCACCCCTTGCCAGTTGGTGCAAGGCAGCAGTGACATTTCCCGCCTTTCTTACGCCAATTTCAATGGAACCCTTTTCAAATGGTGAAGAAGCGCCGCCAAAAGGCGCTTCACCAACTCCCCAGCGGCCGACTAAGAAAAACTGACCAGGGGTAAAAATTAAACCGTCTCTATCTGCTGGAAACTTCCAGCCAACTGGGGCAAGGCTAAAAAGCTTGACGTTAGCTGACATTTCTTGCAGTTTAATTATTTTTACCTTTTTTGGCTGAAGTAAGTTTTCCACTCAGAATTTCCTTTCAGGCTCCGCTTTTTGAAAGGCGTTAATAATCTCCTCTAAAACCTTTTCGATATCAATTCCAGCCGGGCAATATCTTTGACAGCGATGGCAGGCAACACATTGGGCCCGGCCAAACTCTTTGTAAGCGCGAACAAATTTATGATAAAACCAGTTAAAATAACGGGCGGCTTGAGTCGGTCGGAAGTTGTGCCCACCAGCAATTTTGGCAAAACCAGGCAACGTGCAAGCATCCCACTTTCGGCAGCGAGAACAAACTGTTTGGTCGAAGGAAGTCTTATCTTCAGTAGAAGTACAATAGCAAAGCGGACAGACATAAGTACAAATCCCACAACCTAAACAAACCCGACCCAAGTGCTCCCAAATCTGCCGATAATTTTCTCTCGACCATTCGATTGCTCGAGCGATCAATTCGCTATCCAGAAGTATCTGATCGAGTTTGGAAGTCGCTTCGTGCGATTTTGCCTTATGGTTAATTTCCTTTTCTTCAAAAAATTCGAGATCAGCAATCTTTTTTCCTTTTTTGGTTAAAGCGAGGGTGCGATAATATCGATCAGAGATTTTTTCCAAGATTAAATCGCCGCCGGGTGGGACTCCAACCTCCTCCTCCGATACTCCTATCAACGTTACGGCCCTACGCCGGTTTAAGTAGAAAGTGTCTGCTGGTTTTTTATTCATGATTTGGTCGAGATAAACAATCGCTTCCAGATCTTTGCGGCTAAGACCAAAGACAACAAATTTATTGTTTAGCTGCTCTTCTTGGACCCGACCATTAGTAACTTTAAACAGCTCCTCCTCAGGAGGCAGAAAATAAATTTTTGGCGGCAGGAGAGTGGTTTTATAATTTAATAGCACTTTGGTTGGGTCTTCCACGTTACCGAAAACAACTTCGCCCTCCTTTTCCATTGGAGCAAAGACGTCGTGGGATTTCTTTAAGTGGATTAGAAGGTTTGGAATGTGGTTTTTTGAGATTACCCTCGGCATTAGTACTCATTATATCTCGTTAGAGAAACAAGCGCGAGATGTAATCCGCGATTATATCAGCATTTTCTCGCCTGTAACCAGTGGAATTTCGGGCTTGTTTTTAGTAAAATGACATTTGTCTTTAATTAGGCGCTCGTAGGTCAATTGGATAGCATGCTCGTAGCTTATGCCTTCTGGTCGTTGCCAGAAGCCAGCTACTGCGCATGCTGCGACCTCGCTACGCGAGGGCTAAGAGCGTCGGTTAAGTTAAAATAGTGATGCTGTCGAGTCCTCGTAGTTCAATTGGATAGAACACTGGGTTGCGGTCCCAGCGGTTGGGAGTTCGAGTCTCCCCGAGGACGCCATGGAGGGGTGCCGGAGCGGCCTAACGGGCTGGTCTCGAAAACCATGCGGGGAGTAATCCTCACGGAGGTTCGAATCCTCCTCCCTCCGCCAAGCCCTCGTAGGTCAATGGACAGACCGTCGGCCTCCGGAGCCGAAGATTGCGGGTTCGAATCCCGCCGAGGGCGCCAGATTAGTTTGGAGGGCCGAGAGTTAGTAGGAGCGCACCGCGACGCAGGACGCGAAGCGGTCTAAGCTCCAGGCGCGCCATTAAAATATGAAATTAAATTATTTTGCTGCTTCAATCCCTTCAATTAGTCACCCAAAAAACAACCAAGACGCTTATTTTATTGATGAAAAAGAGGGGGTGGCGGGGGTTTTTGATGGTGTTGGTGGGCTTCCCCACGCTGGCCAAGCCGCCAGCTGGGCTGCCTCCTGTTTCCAAACTGAACTTAAACTGGAAAGTATGGAAAAAGCTTTCCAAAAGTGCCACCTAACCTTGAAGGAGAAAGGGATCGAGACTTTTGGCCGGGAAGGTGCAACTACCGCTGCGATTGCAAAAATTTACCCAACCAAAGAAACAGAATATTTGGTAGTCTGGGGCAGCGTTGGCGATTCTCGGGTTTATCACCTGACCAGCGATGGTCTGCGGCGAAGTTCAATTTCTGACTCGCTCGTTACTCAAGCTCTGGAAAAGGGTTGGATAAATCAAGCCAAGGCGGAAAAAATAGATCAAGCCACGAATCTAAAAGGTTTAAACGAGATCGAGAAAGGTTTGTTCCAAAGCCGTAATATCCTTACCCAAGCTTTGGGGATCGGTGTTTTCCAGCCTAGAATCGGTAAATTTAAAGTAAAAAAAGGCGAGAGTGTTATTCTTACCACCGATGGGGTTAATGACAACTTGACGGACAAAGAAATTGCTGAAATATTAAAACAGGCTGATAAAGACCCAGCCAAAGCCTTAGTTGAATCTGCCGCTAAAGTACCCCAAAGCACTTCTCTGCGGGCCAAACCTGATGATATGACAGCAATCGTGCTAAAATTTGAGTTATGAAAGTTGAATTTTCTGCTGGCGGAGTAGTCTACAGGAAAGTTAACAAAAGTATTGAATTCTTAATAGTGCAGCATTCAGGCCATCACCGTTGGGTGTTGCCAAAAGGTTGGATTGATCCCGGCGAAACTAAAGAACAAACAGCGATTCGGGAGGTCAAAGAAGAAGCTGGAGTCGAAGCCGAAATCCGCGATCAGCTAGGCGAAATTACTGTTTTTTATATCAACCAAGAAAAAGAAAAAGTCCGAAAAACGAGTTATTTCTTTCTGATGGAGTACAAAAGCGGTAATCCAGAAAAAGACCATGGTTGGGAGGTCGAAAACACTACTTGGCTTTCCCCACAAGAAGCAATCAAAAAGTTAGATTATCCGGGTGAGAAAAAGATGGTGGAAAAAGCAACCGCTTTGCTTGAAAAATAAACATTTTAAAGGTAAAATACCTTCTGCTTGGAGGGGTCGCATAGTGGACTAGTGCACACGCTTGGAAAGCGTGCATGGCCGCAAGGTCATCGAGGGTTCGAATCCCTCCCCCTCCGCCATGGATCCGGCAAGCTCACCACCCTGAGTTTATCGAAGGAAAATCGCCAGAAATGTTGTTATTGGTTTTCGTAAGCTTGGATTGCTAATATGATGAAGTCAATTCAAAGAGCCGGATTTAGAGAGTCAAATTATAATACAGGCGAAGTGACTCTCCATTATGCCGTTGGTCCGGCCAACGGCTGGCCGCTGGTTCTTATACCAGCCCAAGCGATGCCTTGGGAAAGCTACCAGCGAGTTTTGCCGGAATTGTCGAAGCATTTTAGAGTTTTTGCGATTGATGTCCGGGGTCATGGCAAATCCAGTTGGACTCCCGGCGCTTACACCTTCAATAATATCGGCCAAGACTTGAAAACCTTCTTAAAAGAAGTAGTGTCCGAACCGGCGATTATTTCCGGGAATTCTTCTGGCGGATTAGTCGCCGTCTGGTTAGCGGTCTATGCACCGGAATTAGTCCGGGCAATCGTACCCGAAGACCCACCACTCTTTAGTGCGGAATGGCCCCGGTTTCGCGACGATTGCTACGCCTACCATCTTTTCAAACTGGCGGCAGAAACTCTTGGTACTGACAAGAAACGAAACCTTGCCCAGTTTTTTGCTCGGTTAGAAATACCCATCGAAGGTCGAAAACGGCCAACGAAGATCCCAACACCATTGTTCAAAATTATTTCGGGATTGATTTATATTTATATACTGATTTTTCCCAATCGTCCGATCGACTTACCTTTTCTGCCTCTGGAAACTCGAGTGATGATCAAAGGCCTTTCGATGTACGATCCAGATTTTAGCCGGGCCTGCGTTGACGGATCGATGTTTACGGGATTTGATCATGCTGCAGCACTCGCGAAAATTAAATGCCCAACGCTGCTTCTGCAAGCAAACTGGTTTCGTCATGAAAAATACGGTTTAGTTGGTGCGATGGACGATCAAGATGTAGCGAAAGTCCGCTCCCTAGTAAAGGATTTCCATTATGTTCAGGTTGATACTGGACATGTTATTCATTTGGAAGAACCGGAAATATTTATCAAAGAAATTATCCGTTTTTCATCAACACTACCACAAGTTACTTAAGATCGAAAAAGAATTTGCTGCAAACTTTATCCCCCTTTTCAAATACTTGTGCTATAGTTTAATTGTACCGATATGATAGACGGCTGCCCAAAATGATTGAGCTAAAAGACGTAACAAAAACATACAAAATGGGTGATGAGCTGATCTATGCGCTCAACAATGTCAGTTTGAGAATCAGTGATGGAGAATTTGTTGCTCTAGTCGGTCCTTCTGGTTCTGGAAAATCAACTCTTGCTAATGTCATTGGTGGCTTAGATGCTCCAACTGCCGGAGAAGTTATTGTCGACAACGAATCGTTAAGGAAAGCGAGTGACAAAAAACTATCCGCCTACAGGAACAAAAAAGTTGGTTTTGTTTTCCAAACCTTCAACCTTCAACCTTACTATACAGCCCTTGAAAATACCATGCTCCCGCTTCTGTTTGCTAAGGGCGTAAAGCACAAAAAGGAAAAAGCGATTGAGTGTTTGCGCGCCGTTGGGCTTGAAAATCGAATGAAACACAAGCCAAATGAGCTTTCTGGAGGAGAGAGGCAGAGGGTAAGCATTGCCAGAGCCCTGGTAAATGATCCAGAGATAATTATCGCCGATGAACCAACCGGAAATTTGGACTCCGCAAAAAGCGCAGAAATAGTTGATCTTTTGAAAGCCTTAAACAGGGAAAAGAAAATTACTGTTGTTATCATTACTCATGATCCTAATATTGCCAGGCAAGCGCACCGAATTCTAACAATTTTAGACGGAAAGGTAGGCGAGAGATGAGTTTTTTCGATTACTTTAGAATCTCTTTTAGAAATCTTTCGAGGCGGAAACTGCGAAGTTTCTTGACTATTGTTGCTGTTGTCATTGGCTCAATCGCAGTTCTAAGCCTACTTACCCTATCCTTTTCCGCTTCAGGAGTTTTCAAAAAACAACTGGAGGCTGTTGGCGCTCTTACCCAGGTGATGGTGACTCAACAGCAACAAGGAGGCGGCGGACCTTTTGGGGGCGGCGAGGGAGACGATACCATCCAAACCAAAAAATTAGACGATACTGTAGTTGCCGACCTAAAAAAGATTGACAATGTTGTCGCTGTCAGCCCAAGTATGGGTATCTGGAATATTGCCTCTGTGAGCCTTCAAGGTCAAACAAAGAAATTTAATATTCGCCTGCAGGCTTATGAGCCAAACGAAGCTTCGGTAAAACAGCTAGTAGCGGGCAGAAATCTTGAAAAAGGCGAAAAAAATAAAGTGATAATAAACTCTGCATATCTGAAACGCTTTGGCTTTTCAGATAAAAACCCGCAAGAGATTTTGGGTAAAAAAGTGGTTCTTACGACTCAAGGAGGGTTTACAGGAATTGGTGTGGACGTTCCAAAACCACCCATGGACAATAAGGATTGGTGGGAAGAGCAGAGGAAAATAACTTACGATTTGCCGGCGGAAGTAGTTGGGGTGGAGGAGGGCTTTGGCGGAGACCAGAATGGAGTTTACATTACCCTTGATTGGGGAAAAGATCTCAACACCCAGCGGTACTGGAAGACAGATGAGGAAGCTATGGAGAAATTAAAGCAAAGCGGAAAAGAATTTAAAGAGCCGTCGATGATACTTGTAACGGATACTACACAAGAGAAAGAAAAAGGCTATGAGGCCGTTGTCTTAAAGGTAAGAGAAACAAAAGATTCAAAAGCGGTTGGCGAAGCTGTTCGGAAAATGGGCTTTGGGGCGCAAACTGCTCAAGACATTCTTGACCAATTCAATAAAATGTTCTTCGCCTTAAGCCTTATTCTAGGTGCGATCGGCGGTATCTCCTTAGGTGTAGCAGCAATTGGAATTATCAATACAATGGTGATGGCGACTTACGAGCGGACAAGGGAAATTGGAGTAATGCGCGCTTGCGGTGCAACAAAAGGAACAATCCGCACTCTCTTTACCTTTGAAGCCGGATTGCTTGGTTTCTGGGGAGGTGTAATTGGTGTGGGAATTATCATGGGGGTTGCTATAGTTGGCAATATGTATGTCAATAAACTGCTTACTCAGCAAAATATACCTCTGCAAAATATTATCGCCCCGCCGCCCTGGCTGATCCTTGGAGTTATCGCTTTTACCACCTTGCTAGGCTTGATTTCCGGTCTCTATCCAGCTTTCCGCGCGTCTCGCCTAAATCCAGTCGACGCTTTGCGATACGAATAAGTCTTCTTCCCCCATTTCAAATATTTGTGCTATAGTCCAGAATTTTTCTGGAGGTAACTTTCCATAGCTCATCAGTTCCCTGAAAGTGGTTTATCAGCGGTTTGCTTTCCGAGGAAGGAAAAAGTGTGACGGCCGCGAAAGGACAGCCCTACCCTAGAAATTTTACTCCAAACGATCTAGTATTTAATCAATGATCAATACATCTCAGCTCTTCTGGTTTCTGTTCTTTGCGATCCCAATATTTTTGATTAGCGTTTTTCTGAAAATTCTCCAGCAATATCGAAAGAAAAAAATAGAGCGGCAAGAAAGATCCGAAAGTTTGACTGAAGGTGGTGTTGAAGAAGCAAAACCCTACCGTGAATTGCGTGATGAAGAGAAGAAGGAGTTGGAAAACCTGGTCAAAAATTCAGCGAGGATTAAAAACAACGCTTGGTGGCTACTACCGTTATTTTTGCTAGTCGATCTTTTACTCGCCTGGTGGTTAAAGACGGCCCTTGATTTAGGTGCATTTGACGTAGGTGATTTTAACAAAAGAATCTTAATTTACAGTATCGTGGCACCACTCTTTGTTTTCATCCAACTTTATTTAATTAGACTTTATTGTAGTGAGAAAGATCGCTATCTTGATTTACGCTCACCTGTTTTTCGTGTTCAAGGACAAGCTATAAAAGAAGAAACCCAAAGATCGCAGGGTCATAACGTCTACGGACCCCAGACTTTCATAACGGTAAGAAGAATAACTTTTTCAAACGTGGATTTCCCAGATATGGCTGACTTTTTTGAAACGATAAAAGATGGGCAAGAAATTGCGGTTGAGTATAGCCCACGGATAAAACATGTTTGGATGATGTATAAAACGCAGGATCTAAAGTAAAACACCCATTTACCGAAAATTACTTTTTGCTCTCTGAAATTTCTTTAGCCCAGGCGGTGGCGCGGAGTTTTATTTTACGGCTTGGAGTTCTTCCTTGACCCTTTCCTCCAAGTAGACCTTCATTAGAGACTGGTAGGGAACATCTTTTTTGTTCGCCAGTTCTTTCAGCGCGTTTAACAGGGATTGAGTTAGACGAATTGAGACGGTTTGGGTAGACAGCCTCAAATTTGGAAAGGATGGGTTAACAACCGCTTTACTCCAATCGAAATATTCAGAAGTGTCCGCAGTTGCCCAAAAGTCGCGTTCTTCATCCTCGTTTTTAAATTTTGGTATTGGTTTAAGTTTTTTTTTCATATAGAAACCTTTCTTTTCTATTCATATCACGAGCAGAAATTACTCTAACTTTCCCAGCTCTAAAAGTAAAGATAACCGACAATTTTCTTTTTTGGTTGGTTAGACCTAGTATTTGTTGTCTCACTTCAGTTGAAGAGCGCTTTTCGTCTTTAAAAACCACTCTGGGTTTATTGACAAACACCTCTTCTGCTTCCGTATGTTTAACCTTATGTTTCTCCCAATTCTTCAAAATATTTGCTTCATCCCAATCAAAACCAAACACTTCGTCTAAGTTCATGTATATGAAGATAATATACAATTAGAGCGGTTATGTCAACAGTTAACTCCCCAATTTGCTTTCCGAGGAAGGAAAAAGTAAAGCGATGTAGTGGAATTTTTGATAAAATGTATTTGAAGTGACAAAAATAAAGCTGCCCACCATCGCTTTTTCTTTCCTTCTTTTTTCAACTTGCGTTTTTATTTTCATTCCAAATGTTAATGCGCAACTTGCTAACTCCCCCTGGCCAATGTTCCATGGAACCAATAAATTAACCGGCCAGTCAGTATATGATGCGTCTAAAGTTGATGGGACAATAAAGTGGAAGTTTAAGGCAGACGGTGGGGTTGAGACATCGCCAGTAATTGGTATAGACGGAACGATTTATTTTATTGATCACAAATGTAATTTATACGCAGTAGATCAAAATGGAAGCCAAAAATGGAAATTTAGCGGCGGAAAACCGATATTCACCAAAGAGTGGAATAATTGGAGTTGCGCCCATTCAACTCCGGCTATTGCCAAAGACGGAACTATCTATGCTCTTATGATGACCGGAAGTTTTTTCGCCGTAAATCCCGACGGCACAGAAAAATGGCGCGCACCGGTCTTTGCTTTTAATGATGGTTGGTCGTCGCCAGTCATAGCTTCCG
>MHCO01000052.1:7410-28120 GCA_001816645.1 Candidatus Woykebacteria bacterium GWB1_45_5 | reverse complement strand
TATGTTTCTTCCAAAATATCCCCGCCGCGAGAAACCGGCAAAGAAATGGAGAAACCCGGCTATGTTTACGCCTTTAACCCTGACGGCACCAAAAAGTGGGAGCGAACCAACGGTTCGGCTGGCGGATCGAATTCAGTTGCCGCTATCGCCGATGACGGCACTGTTTATTTGGGAACGAGTGAATCTAGAGAGAATGACCACCCGTTTGAAATGAAGCTTTTTGCTTTCAATCCCGACGGCTCTACTAAATGGAGTTTTTGGCCTGATAACGGCGTAATAGAGGGTTCTCCTGCGATTGGGAAAGACGGAACAATTTATTTTGGTACTAAGGGCAAGGATGATCCTAGAAATGCCAATTTTTATGCCTTAAATCCTGACGGCACAGAACAATGGAGAGTTCCTCTTTCCCAAGGAGAAAGCATTACTCCCGCTATCGCAAATGACGGAACGATATATTTTGGCGACTGGGGAGGAACATTTTATGCTTATGATGCACAAGGCAAAGAAAAATGGCGGGTTCAAATACCCGAAAGCGAAAGCGTTTATGAATCATTAAGTTCTTCGCCGGCGATCTCTGCGGACGGAACTCTCTATTTTGGCTCAACTATGGGATTGTTTTTCGCTTATTCTAAGGACGGAGAAGAAAAATGGCGATCCAAGATCGAAGGGGGAGGAATTGTTGCTTCACCCGCCATTGGTGCCGACGGCACAGTTTATGTTACGACAGTTCCGGGCGAGCTTTTGGCTTTCGGGCCCAATAAAGGGGTATCAGCGAGCAGTTCTTCTGCCACCGGCAAAAAAGAATTGGGATTTATGTCAAAATATCTGCTAACTATTGGTCTTGCAACTACTTATTTACTGGGAACTATTCTGATTTTTTACCTCGTTATCTTTTTATTGCGAAAGAAACTTTCCGGAAAACTTCTTAGTGTTTATGAATTTAGCAAAAACCATAAGATTATTATCTGCGTGATATTCTTGATTTTCGCTGGTTCCCTTGGAGGTTCAAGCTATATGTTTTTTATAAATACTAAAAAAGTTAGCACGCCTGCCGCTTCTCAAGAAAAGGATAATACCACCCATATATCGTGTCCCAAAAACGTATATCAACGAGGAGAAAATGCATATTATGCAGTTTATTGGGAGAATAATAAAGCTGTGCAAAAAGATATTTCTGTTAAAGAACACGAGCAAATTAAGTCGAGCTGCAAAAATACGACTCTGCCTGAGGCACAAAATCAAGGCCAAAATACAAATACTCCGCAAACAGATACCGGCAATAGTGAGAACGACAAGTGCCCGCACCATATCTATGGTACTTGGGAAAATGGATTTTACGGCGCCTATGGGGGGAGGACCACAAAAGATCTAACAAACGACGAGTCAAAGTGGATCCAGCAAAACTGTCCAAATACCACTTGGCCAGAACAGTACAGAAATGATAAGAAATGATAAAAAAACAAAGATAAATTTGTGTATACTTCTTTTACTTACCTTCTTGTCGGCTTACATTTTTATTCCAAATGTAGAAGCCCAGCCAGCCGATTCGCCCTGGCCGCTTTTTGGCCACGACCAAAGGCATACAAACAATAGCCCTTATGATTTGGGGAAAAACAAAAAAGAAGTGCTTTGGAGCTATAAGACAGGAAGCTCAATAGAATCATCGCCGGCTATTGGGGCGGACGGGACAGTCTATGTGGGATCACATGACGGAGTTTTTTACGCATTCAACAAAAACGGCTCGGTTAAATGGAAAGTTAAGTTAACCGAGCCGTCGTATGATCCAAGGTGGAATACTTCAAAAGCGATAATGGCAAGTCCTGCTATCGCCAAGGACGGTACTATTTATATTAATAGCGCTTCTGGTTATCTTCATGCCTTAAACCCTGATAGCAGTGAAAAATGGCGTTTTCCGATCAAATGG
This sequence comes from Candidatus Woykebacteria bacterium GWB1_45_5, assembly GCA_001816645.1. Classification (GTDB taxonomy): domain Bacteria; phylum Patescibacteriota; class Microgenomatia; order Woykebacterales; family RBG-16-39-9b; genus GWB1-45-5. The sequence goes on along the minus strand of MHCO01000052.1, from coordinate 26,196 downwards.
CATAATGATTTTTGGAACGGACCGAATATTGGTCCTGACGGAACTGTTTATATTGGCACGGCTCGGTTTGATAAAAATAGTGAGGGTTCAGGCCTTTATGCCCTAAATTCCGACGGAACCAAGAAATGGTTCTCTCCCGAGCCATCAGGTGTGACTATAGTGCCAAGTGTTTTGGATGACGGTACGGTTATCTCCGGAGCAGCCAACCCGGTTGATAATAGGGGGAGAGTCATAGCATTGACTCCGGATGGAAAGAAAAAGTGGGAATTTGTTCTAGAGCAGTGGCTCGAAGGACCAGCAGCGATTGGAGGTGACGGAACGATATTTAGCGGTTCAAAAGAAGGTATCTTTTACGCTCTCAATCCTGATGGCAAAGAAAAATGGCGGTTTAAGACCGGGGGCGGCATCAGTGCCATACCGACTGTCGGTAGTGACGGAAACGTTTATATCGGTTCCTGGGATGGGAACTTTTATGCCTTTGACCAAAAAACCGGCAAAGAAATGTGGCGTTTTGATGTAAAGGTGGGACGGGACCCAAAATTGTTTGAAGGGTATCCTGGTAAAGAGACGATTTGTACTAGCGCAGCACTTTCAAAAGACGGAGTATTAGTTTTCGCCGACGTTTTTGACACAGTATATGCCGTTGATACAGCCGGCAAAGAGCTCTGGAGATGGAAAACCGAAAGCGGTAGCGGGATTGTTTCTTCACCCGCAGTAGGCCGCGACGGCACGATTTATTTTGGAGACGAAGGAGGAAATTTTTACGCTCTGGGTGATAAGAAGGAGACGAATTCACAGGCCACTAGTTCGGCCAGCCAACAGGTCAGAAGTGCTAAATCACTGCCCATTTTAGTTATCGCATGTTCGTCGGCAATAGCTTTTGGGCTTATTTTGGCAGGAATAATTTATGCTATTTATCGTAGAAGAAAGCAAGATAACGAAAGTGGAAAAAAGAAATTAAGCATAGAAATCTTGCTAATTATTCTTCTAATCACATTTGTTATAACAGCGATTGCTGGTGCTTTAGGGTTTTTATTTTATCCGTTCAAGCAAGATTCTAAGACAAAGGATCCAAAACCAATAGAAAAAGCGGAAACGGATCAATCACAGAAAGCAAAAACGGATCAATATGAGGATGAGTTTACCAAAAATGCAGTACGTATCCCCGGTCCTATTGATATTTGGGTTCGTGAGTTTGGCGAAACCGGAAGGTCATGTCTGGGTGAAGTATGCGGGGCGTTAAAAGATACTTGTGTCAGATGGAATAAAACCAAAGATAACTGTTATGAAATGATTAAGACATCACCGGCCGCCCCGGATAGGTATAAGATTTACTGTAACATGGTTGTAGTCAATCAAGACAGCAAAAAACCGGCCAACGTTTCGCTCGATTTGAATTACATTACTGGTGACGGCATAACGCATTTTGTGCAAAATGAATCTCATAAGATAGAATCGGGAAACGGTAAGTCGCTTCTTTGGACATATGATGTTGATGAACACAACGAGGGTAAATGCGGCTATAGCGACGTTATAGTCACCGAAGCCGATAATTAGTTAAAACGATGGTGGATAAAACACAAAACAAAATCACTTCTTGCTCCCTAAAATTCCTTTAGCCCAGGTGGCAGCGCGGAAGAGTTCGCCCTGTTTCAACAGCTCCAATAAAAAATCGCCAGGCAGAGGGGTTTCATAAACTTACCGAGCGGTTAGCCCTCTTTGTCAGTAGTCTCAAAACCAATACAGTAGCTTCGGTGGTTTGTGCTGTAATCGCAAGATTACATCTCGCGCTTTTTTCTCTAGCGAGATATAATCCGAGAGCATAATGAAGAAAAATGGCAGGCTGATAATTGTTTCAAACCGACTGCCTGTAACGATCCGCAAGAAAGGACGAAACTACCAATTTTCCCCAAGCATCGGCGGTTTAGCCACGAGCCTAGGCTCTTTTTATAGGGACTGTAAAGACTACGAGAGGACTCTTTGGGTTGGTTGGCCCGGCGCAATACCTAAGGAAAAAAGGGAAGAAGTCAAAGCCAAGCTAGTTAAACAGTTTGCTTGTCATCCTGTATTTCTATCCGAAAGCCTGGTGGAAAAATATTATGAGGGTTTTTCTAACGACACACTTTGGCCTCTTCTCCACTCCTTTCCCGCCCACACCCAATACGATCTTTCTGAATGGCAAGCTTACCAAAGGGCCAACCAACTTTTCTGCGAAGAAATTGTCAAGATCGCCAGGCCAGATGATACTTTTTGGATTCACGATTACCATTTGATGCTGCTGCCGAAATTTTTGAGAGATAGACTGCCCACTGTTTCAATTGGTTTCTTTCTTCACATCCCCTTCCCGCCATACGATGTTTTTCGTCTACTACCACAAAACAAAGAAATCGCGGGAAGCCTCTTAGCAGCGGACCTAATAGGGTTTCATACTTATGATTATGCCCAGTCGTTCTTAACCGCCGCTAGACGTTTGTTTGGATACGATAACGAGCTTGGTAAGATTGTGCTCGACCAAAGGATGGTCTTGGTTGATGTTTTTCCAATCGGGATAGATTTTACAAAATTTTCCACTGCTTCTCGTAGTATTCTAGATCAGAGTAAGACACCTTCAATAAAGAGAACAATTGGTGCTGCAAAGCTAGTTTTTTCAGTTTCTCGGCTAGACTACACCAAAGGTATCCTCCAAAGCTTGCACGCCGTAGAGGAATTTTTTGATCAATGTTTGGAATGGCGAGAAAAAATAACCTTTGTCTTAGTAGTTGTTCCCTCCAGGGAGAAAGTTAAAAGATATGCTGATTTGAAAAGAGAAATAGATGAGCTTGTTGGGAGAGTAAATAGCAAATACGGAACGCTGAGGTGGCTACCGATAAAGTATATCTACCGCAACCTAAATTTCGCTGAGCTAATTGCTTTATATTCCAACGCCGATATAGCGCTAGTAACCCCACTTAGAGACGGTATGAACCTAATCGCAAAGGAGTACATAGCGGCAAGGCCCGATCTCAAAGGAGTTTTAATTCTTAGTGAAATGGCGGGATCGGCTAAAGAATTGGTTGAGGCCCTTACGGTAAATCCTAACAGTAAAGAGGAAATAGTCGAAGCGTTGAATAAAGCGTTAGAGATGACAACAGGCGAACAGACGAGACGCAACAGAGTAATGCGAAAGAGGCTAAGAAATTACAATGTCAAAAAATGGGCAAAGAGTTTTCTTGAGAAATTATCTGGGACTGTTTCTCTTTCAAATATGCTTACCGTAAGGTACTTAAACAGCAAAAGAAGACAAAAAGCGGTTAAATACTATGCAGCAAGTAAACGTCGCCTTTTTCTTCTAGACTACGATGGGACACTTGCCCCCTTCTATGGTGAACCCAATAAAGCCAAACCTTCGAAAGAACTAGTTGAGTTGCTTGGAATGCTGGCTGCTAAATCGAAAAACAAAGTAGTGATTATAAGTGGCCGAGAAAAAAAAGCCTTTGGTCGCTGGTTTCCCAACCCTCACGTAACACTTGTAGCCGAGCACGGCGGTTGGGTAAGAGGTGAAAATACTTCAACATGGAAACCAACTATTACTGCGGATGAGACTTGGAAAAAACAAATCAAACCAATAATGCAACTTTTTGTAGACAGGATTCCAGAGTCTTTTATTGAAGAAAAGACTTTTTCTCTTGCCTGGCACTATCGGGGATCAGATGTGGAAATTGGCGAAGCAGCTGCCAAAGAAATGAGCGACACGCTGACGAACCTAACAGCAAATTTAGACTTAAGCGTTTTACCAGGAAATAAGTTGGTCGAGATCAAAATTAGCGGGATTAATAAAGGTGCGTTTTATTCCCGGTACCTCTCAAAAGAAAATTGGGATTTTATTTTGGCTGTTGGAGACGATTGGACAGATGAAAGCCTTTTTAATGCCTTGCCAAAATACCCATTTTGTTATTCAATCCGAGTTGGTTTCACACCCTCGGCAGCAAGATTTAATCTAAGGTCTCCAAAGGAAGTAGTAGGTTTATTAAACATATTGAGCCAACAGTAATAGGGGTAAATAAAAGGTTTCGAAACTCAGGTTGTAGCAATGTCTCTTTTGACGAAAGCGATTGCGCCAACTATCGTGCAGATTATTCCTACAGCCAAAAACACAGCTATACTTAAAGTATCGATGTGATTATTAAGGAGAGCGGCGTTTTGATCGTAGTAGTGGAAGAAAGAGGCGTACTTTAGGTTTTTTAGAGATTCTTGGAAGCTTGAAAATATATTGAGAGCGTACATAATGATCAGCAGTCCGCCGGTAAGAGCAGCGGGTTTGCCTTTCGAGGAAGAAACGGCTGAGAGCATAAAGCAAATACCAAAAACGGCAAAGGCGAAGAGAAACCCCAAGATCGAGATTGTTAGAAACTTTTCCCAATGAAAGCTTACATTATAAAGACGGGCGAGAAGAATCACAGACGAATTGGAGATAGCAATAAAGACGGTGATGATAAACAAACCAGAAAGATATTTCGCAAAGAAAATCCGCAACCGGGAAATGGGTTGAGCGAGCAATAGTTCAATCGTTCCTGCTTCTATCTCTCCGGCAATTGCCGATCCAGCATAGGCAATAATTAAAACAATTAAAATAATCGGCCAAAGCATGCTGAAATATTCGCCGGCCATAAACCCTTCAAAACTGGAGATAAAGCTTTCAATTTCGATGCCAAACGCCTTCATCAGATCTTGTGGGTAGGCTTTGAAAGCTTCTTTTAATTTTTCGCTTTCTTTAAAAATCGATGGAAAGAAAGCGGCATAAAACCAAACAAAACCAATACAGATGGCGTTGTAAACTAAAAGAGCGATTCGATTGGTTTTTAGTGTTTTGGTAAATATTGGCCACATATTATTTTCGAACCTGCGGGTGAGAAAACGTCATCCGCAGGATGTCATCTGTAAAACTCCATAAAGACTTCTTCTAGACTGGCATGAGTAACTTCTAGGTCTTTAAGATTGTTGTATTCACTTAGTTTGTGCAAGAGAGGTCGGATGTCAGCCTTAATTCTTAGGACAAGACCATCAGAAAGCTCCTCTATTAGTTCGATGCCGTCGGTGACAATTTCTTTTTTTGGTATTTCCCCTTCGAAATAAGCGTGTACTGTATAGATTCTTTTTCGCCTGATATCGTTAATCGACTCGGTGGCAACTATCTCCCCTTCTTTGAGGATAACTACTCGATCACAGATTTTTTCCACCTCGGCGAGATTGTGCGAGGACATAAAAATTGTTTTTCCTTTGGCTGCTTCGGACTTTAAAATCTCGTAAATGTAATTCTGCAATAGTGGGTCAAGGCCGAGTGTTGGTTCATCTAAAACAAGTAGTTTTGGTTGGTGCATCAGAGCAAGAATTATTCCTAACTTTTGTCGGTTACCAGTTGATAGCGCTCCTGCTTTTTTTCGGGGGTCGAATTTCAACTTATCGATTAATTCCTCATCAAAGCGGCTAATCCCTCTAAGCCGTTCCATAAAGAGGATATGTTCGGTGCCAGTCCAAGATTTATAGAGATCAACTTCGCTAGACAAATAGCCAATGTCGGCTTTGAGCTTCGGCGAATTTTTTTGGGCGTCGAGGCCCAAAATTTCAATTTTTCCTTCTGTCGGTCGGATGAAATCCATCAGGCAACGGATAGTCGTTGTTTTCCCAGCGCCGTTTGGCCCCAAAAAACCCATGATCTCACCCCCCTTTACCTCAAAGGAGATCCCATCCACTGCTTTGGTTTTGCCGAAATATTTTTTTAATTTATCAACTTTGATTGTGGTCATATGCCTTAAGTATTTAATCCTAAGGCTGAAACTTAATTTGGTCAAGACTCTACTCTCAACTGGTTGAATTAATCTTGTTTTCTATCCAGCAATTGGCTAGTATAAGAAACGCAAATGGAAAGCCAGGTTGATGAGGTAAAATCTCGAGTAGATATTGTCGGGCTGATTAGTGAGTATATACCGCTAAAGAAAGCGGGCAGGAATTATAAAGCTTTGTGCCCGTTTCATGGCGAAAAAACTCCCTCTTTCATGGTTAGCCCAGACCGGCAGATTTTTAAATGCTTTGGCTGCAGCGAAGGCGGTGACGCCTTTGCTTTCTTAAAGAGGATGGAAGGAATGGAGTTTGGTGAGGCGCTGCGGTTTTTAGCGGCTCGAGCCGGAGTTAGGCTAAAAGAATATAAACCATCGCCTGCTGAAGAGAAGAAAGAAACTCTCCTCAAAATCTCTGAACTCACCAGCGATCTTTATCACTATCTTCTTACCAAACACACTTGCGGAGAGCCCGCCCGCTCTTACCTAAAGTCGCGGGGTATTACCAGTAAATCAATTAAAGACTTTAAATTAGGATTTGCCAGCCCGCAAAAGAATTTCTTATTTCGGTTTTTAGCTAAAAAAGGCTTTTCACCCCAAGATATCAGTCTAGCTGGTTTAACTCTAACTACCAACGAGGGGATAGTTGACCGGTTCAAGAATCGAATTATTTTCCCGATTTTCGACACACAAGGGCGGACGATTGCTTTTTCCTGCAGAAGTTTAGGGGATGATGAACCAAAGTATCTCAATAGCCCGGAGACCCCCCTTTTCCACAAATCAAAAGCCTTATATGGTATAAATCTGGCCAAAACAGCGATCAAGAAAGAAAAAAGTGCGATCCTAGTCGAAGGCAATATTGATGTAATTTCCGCCCATCAAGTTGGAACGATCAACGCAGTGGCACCATTGGGAACGGCCGTTACTGGGGAACAAGTGGAAATCTTACGACGCTTTGCCGAGAACCTTCTTTTTGCTTTTGATACAGATCTAGCCGGCGACGCCGCTGCTAAACGCGGGATTGAAATTGCCGAAAACGTCGGCCTTAATATCAGAGTTGTGGAGCTTGGTGAAGATAAAGACCCCGATGAGTTGATTCAAAAAAAGCCCCTTGAGTGGAAACGGTCAATTAAAGAAGCAGTGCCGATCTACGATTACTTCATCAATTCCGCGCTAAAAAGATTTGGCCCTAGTGGTGCCGAAAGCAAACGAAAGGTCGCCGCTGAAGTACTGCCCCAGCTAGCTCGTTTGACCGACGAGATTATCAAAGCTCACTATCTGCAGGTTCTCGAGAGCAAATTGGGGATCGAGGAGGGGATTTTACGGGCGGCTTTAAATAAATACCAAGGGGAGGGAAAAGAAACACGGGATATCGCCGAAATTTTGGAAAAACCTTTGAGTGAAAGAAAAGCCAGTATTGTCGAAAAATATTTACTAGCCTTGATTGTTCAAAGTAGCCATCCACCAAAAGCTTTGGAGGAAAAAATATTTGAGCAGACGGAAACTAGGGAGATATTTAGGAAAATTGTCGAGTTTACGAAAAAGCAAGGGCGTTTAAAAATTAAATCTTTGGCTAAGACTATCCCCGAATCGCTGCTGCCAGCCTTTGATGAGATTTTGCTTCTAGAAATTGACGAGGAAATATTAGCTGATGGCGAGAGGGTGGAAAAAGAAATCAACTATTGCGCCCAACGCTTGGAAGAGCTAAACTTACGAACGAAATTAAGGCAACTTTCCCTAGCTATAAAACAGGCCGAAAGTACCGGTGACGAAGCAAAAATTACTACCTTGAGTCGGGAATTCCGGGATTTGTCGAAGGCCTTGTTAAGACCGGAAACAAGTTAAGAAATGACCACAAAAACGATTAAAGAAGTTACCGCTGAACTAGTTAAAAAAGGAAAGGAGGTCGGGTTTGTCACCCAGGATGATGTTTTGGCTGTTTTTCCCGACGCCGAAGCCCGGGTCCAGGAATTGGATGATCTTTATACTCATCTGGCGGAAGAGGGAATCGATGTTTTGGAAGTAGGAACAGAAGAAGAATTAAAGCCGGGTGATTTAGAAAAAGAGCTGGAGGTTTTGACTACCCTGGCGGAAGGACAGATCAGTGATCCAGTACGGATGTATTTAAAAGAGATTGGTCGGGTATCTCTTTTAACAGCCGCCGAGGAGGTCGATCTGGCTAAAAGAGTAGAAAAAGGTGAGATGGCAGCGAAAGAGCGGCTAATTAACTCCAACCTCCGTCTAGTAGTTTCGATTGCCAAAAAGTATGTTGGTCGAGGCCTTTCCCTCCTGGATTTAATCGAAGAAGGCAATATCGGACTAATGCGGGCAGTAGAAAAATTTGATTGGCGAAAAGGCTATAAATTTTCTACCTACGCTACTTGGTGGATCCGTCAAGCGATTACACGAGCAATTGCTGATCAGGCTAGGACAATTCGTATCCCTGTGCACATGGTCGAAACCATCAACCGCTTCATTCGGACTTCTCGTAAACTGATGCAAGAATTGGGCCGTGAACCAAAACCTGATGAGGTTGCCAGGGAAATGGGTATTGAGCCGGAGAAGGTGCGCGAGATTATCAAGGTTTCTCAAGAACCAACCAGTCTTGAAGCACCGGTTGGTGAAGAAAAAGATTCTACTCTTGGCGATTTTATCCCCGACGAAGAAATTCGTCCCGAAGACCAAGCCAGCGCCGAACTATTAAAGTCTCATCTCGCCGAAGTCCTTGACACCTTGAACGATCGTGAGAAAAAGGTTTTGAAACTGCGCTTTGGTCTAGAAGATGGCCGGCAGCGAACCTTAGAAGAAGTCGGACGGGAGTTTGGCGTCACGCGTGAGCGAATCCGGCAAATTGAGGCAAAAGCGATTCGGAAGTTGCGTCACCCCACCCGGAGTAAGAAACTAAAAGATTATTTAGAATAATGAATGGTATTAGTTTCTTGCGAACTTCGTTCTAAAGAAGCTTAAAGATTATTTGGAATAAAATTTTGCCGCCGAAAAAATTGGACATTTAGTCATTTCGGCATTGATTTGAACTTTGAGCTTTGACATTTGAACTTTTCTTTGATGAATGAGAGGGTTCGTCAAACCATTATTACCCTAATTTGGCCTGGGCCGGTTGCTGGGCCGCTACCAGTAAATTTCTTTCGAGTTTTAGCAATTGTTCTTGTTTTTTACCTGAAAGCTTTCCCGGCCGCTTTAATTATGAGCATTTTTACTAGCGTATTTTCAATTTTTTATTTTCACTTGCTTGAGCTTACCGCCGGCAAGGAGTGGACAGAGGATCTTTTGCAAAAACTGCCGGCCAAAACCCACGAAAGAATTGAGACTAAGGGACCGCTTCTGTTGTTTTTAAGTGGTCTCTTGGTTGGTGTGTTTCCTTATGCTATCTTCTTACGTATCTTGCGCTACCAAGAAAGACCTTCGGCAATTTTGCTGGTATTGTCTTCAGCCACCAGCTCCTTTATTTGGGTAGGAATCGTTTGGGGGAGTTTGATAGAAGGCTTAAAACAAGCTGCTACCTTTGCTTTTTAGCCGCCTTTGCGGTACAATATCTAACTTATGTCCCGCTGTCGCGTGACGTATTTATAGGATAAATATATCCTGCTGAAGCATGATGTAGTTAGAAACTATGGAAAAATTTAACTCACCAACCTTCGGACCACTTCTTTACGAGGGGGTAATCGAAAAAATTGCTGATTATATCAAGGAAGATCCTAACTTCCGCTATAAAGTAATTGTTGGTACTGATTCGGAAAGCCGGAATGGCTTGGCAGATTTTGCGACAGCGGTAATTGTCCACCGAATAGGACGCGGTGGAATTTATTTTTGGCGCCGATCTTCTCTACCAAATTTGTTCGCCGTCGCCGATCGGATCGCTAAAGAAACCCAACTGTCTATTGAACTAGCATGGAAGTTGCGGGACACCTTTCGTCATAACGGCCTTTCTGCTTACGAGCCAGAGGTCCACTTAGATGTTGGTGAAGAAGGTCTCACTCGCGACATGATCCGCTGGGTGACCGGTATGGTGCTTGGTAGTGGTCTAACCTATAAAATTAAACCCGACTCCTTTGGTGCCACCAAAGTCGCCGACCGCCACACCTAGTATGGCTACCGAAGCTTTATCTGCTGAAGCAGAAATTGGCCGGGAAAGTGAAATTCAAGCCGCTTTAAACGAGATTCGGGATAGAACGACTAACGAAGAAAAAGGCGGCATTCTCCTTTTTGATAAGGAGAAACCTACCCCTGAGCAGCGAAGAGCCAACGAAATTTACGACAATCTAATGTATACCGTCCAAAGAATCGGCGAGACAGCGGCGAAAGAAGCATTAAAAGGACTCCAAAGCGAAAGCTACGAGATGGTTTTAAGAGAAATGAAGCATGTCGCTAGGGTAACACGGGCCTTTGCCGATGGTGAGATTGAATTTAGTCACCGTAGTGGTTATGAGGCAGGAAGGGCGGCGAAAGGAGATAATATTTACGCCTACCAGGCGATAGGGATCCTAATCGACAACCAGGAGTACGATGTGCGGCTAATGATTCGACCAAGGCCTTTCGAAAAAATGGCCGGCGTGGGACGAGAACTAAGCTTTGAAGAAGACCGGGAACAAAGAATGCGCTTTGATATCCAACCCCACCACTCTCCCGACTCAGCCGTAACTATTCGTATCGACCCTGGTGACCAAATCACCTTTGATATTATTGTTCCTCGGATTGAGGAAGTCGATCTGCGAGAAGCCGGGCAGCTGCGGGGTCACCATTTTGATAGTGGATTGGAATATCGGCATGCTCGCGCTTCTTTTACTGAAGTTTTGGAGGCGATTAATAGTCGGGTGAAGTGATAAGCTAAGCAGACTTATCGAACTACCTTAAACTGCTGATTTCCTGGATCAGCCTGGTTTTAGTCCCATCAGCTGCTTCCCGAATTTTATCCTCGATATTAGGCCGGAATAGCTTCAGATAGTCAAGATGAGCCGGGTCACCGGGTCGATTGTTAAATTCGACCAGAAAATGCTCATGAACCGCAACTGGGATTTCAAGCAAAATAACATTCAAAACTTCGTGGTGAAGTGTTGAGTCAACAATTTGCAAAAGATGATAATGCTGCCGTGTTGGCAGGTCAAACTCCAAAATTTCGTTATGGATATCATCAAGGCCAACTAAATGATCGTAAAAAACGCTCATGTTTTACCCTCCTTCTTGTTGACAGTCAACTCGCTAGGGTGTGGTCCAATTTCGGGGACCTGCGGGTTTTTAAGCTGACCCCTGTGTAACCCAAGATCATGAAGGCCGTGCTCTTTTGGTGGAGCTAGGTAACTTCGGCCATGAATATGACCTTGATGGCCTTTCGAGCTTGGTTGATCGGGCTGATCTGTTGAGTCTGAAGGGGGTGCTTCCGGCTGTGAGGGGGTACCTGTGCCCACTGAAGACTGTTCCACGGGAGTCCCCGCTTGGGTAGAGATAGCCGTAGGAGTTATCCGGCCGCTTTGGTCAGCTACTGGTCGAGTGACTTCTTTACCTCCGTTTGGTTGGGGCCTGGGAGTTGTTACCGAGGGATGCCCAATTAGGTGGGGAATCGCCAAAAAAGCCCCTAATACAGCAGCGGCAGTCGCTATTCTAACGCCCTGTTTGCGGATTTGCCGCAAGTCGATTTGATGTTTGGCGAAGAGATCGCTCAAGTGAGGATGAGTAGCATGCAGTTGTTCCTGGGAATTTTGTTCGTGAACAGTGAGCCTCTCTCTTAGAGTTTCGTATTTGTCTTCCGCTTTGCCAAAGAGGTTCGTCCAAAAGGCCATCAACTGTATTTTACCCAAATGAGAGTTAGATTGCAAAATTTTTAAACGGATCTTTTATTAATTGGTTTAATTGAGGCAAAGGCAGAAAAGTGATCTAAAATCTGATCGGTCAACTTAAGGATAAAGAAAAGAACGGCACTCACAATAATGATGTATACCCAGTCAAGAAGATGAATTGGGGAGACACCAAATAGGGAAGAAAACGGTGGGAGGTAAACGATTGCCATCTGAAAAAGAATGGAAAGCCCAATTGCGCCAAGTAGCCAAATATTTTGGTTCCAAGAGATATTATAGCGGCCGCGAATATTAGCGATTCTAACTATCTCAAAGACGATAATGGCCATGAAGACACTGGCGCGAGCCATAGCTAAACCCTCCGGCCAATTGAGAAAAAAGAGAACCAAAGTAGCGATTGTTAGAAGGATACTAAAGATAGCAATTTCTGCCCAAACCCGGCGGTCAATAATCTGCCCTTGAAATTTTTTTGGGGAGTAACGCAAGATTCCTTTCTCGACTGGGTCTAGGCCTAGCGCGACTGCTGGCAGTCCGTCAGTGATGATGTTGATCCAAAGTAGCATCACGGCGGTTAGGGGAATATCCTTGAAGATCAGTAGACCAAAAAAGACCACTAGGACCTCGCCCACGTTGCAGGAAATGAGATAATCAACAAACTTACGAATATTATCGAAAATTCCCCGGCCCTCCTCAATCGCAGCCACAATTGTGCCAAAGTGGTCATCAAGAAGGACGATATCGCTAGCCTCTTTAGCTACATCGGTTCCGGTAATTCCCATCGAGATCCCAATGTCAGCTCGTTTTAGCGCCGGGGCGTCATTGACTCCATCACCAGTCATCGCTACCAAGTGGCCATGGCTTTTTAGGGCTTCAATAATCCGTAATTTATGTTCTGGGTTTACCCGAGCATAAATATCTATCTCCTCAACTCTTTCGGTAAAATCACTCTTCTGCATAGCGTCAAGCTCCGCTCCGGTGACTGCTTGTCCGCCAAGGCCAATGTCCGAAGCGACCGCTTTGGCGGTGGCCAAATGGTCGCCGGTAATCATGATCACGCGGATGCCACTTTCCTTCACGATAGTGATTAATTCCTTAACCTTCTCCCGCGGGGGGTCTGACATTGCTTGGAGGCCGAGAAATGTTAAACCCTGCTCGATTCTATCGTTCTCAATGTTCGGCATTTCCTTGTAGGCGAAACCTAATACCCGTAGGGCACTCGAAGCCATTGTGTGGTTTGTTTTTAAAATTTTTCGCTTATCTTCCTCTTCGAGAGGCGAAGCTACGCCGTCCTTAATTATACTCGAGCATTTGGCTAAAACCACCTCTGGGGCTCCGGTGGTGTAAACAACTTTATTTCCGTTTTCCTCGACGACCACACTCGCGATCTTGCGCTCTGAACTAAATGGAATTTCATGAACCCGTTGGCCAGGCTCCTTTACGCCACCTTTAAAGGCGGAAACAATCAGAGCAACTTGGGTTGGATCGCCGATAATTTTACCGCTTTCGCTATCAAAAACCGCATTATTGCAGGCTAGCCCACTCTTTAAAATAAGGGCTAGTCCTCTTGGATCGACTTTTTCCTTCCCGAGTAAAAAGTCGCCCGACAAAGCATGACCCACACCGGAGAGATTATAAACAGACCCATCAAAGTAAATTTGTAGCACGGTCATGTCCCCAGTGGTTAAAGTGCCGGTTTTATCGGTGCAAATTACATCGACTGATCCGAGGGTTTCCATCGACGCTAGCCTTCTGACGAGGGTTTTTCTTTTCAACATCCGGCTGGTTCCAAAGGCTAGGGAAATAGTTACTACAGCCGGTAACCCCTCGGGTATAGCGGCGACCGCTAAAGCTACGGCAGCGATGAAGGAATGCAAAAGCCGTTGGTTGAGACTCAAGTCGCTGTATCCTTGGGCAAAGAAGACAATGAAAATAAAGACGAAAGCACTTACGACAATTGTTCCCAAGCCTAAAATCTTGCCGAGTTTGTCAAGCCGTTTTTGGATTGGGGCTTCTTCTTTCCTGGCGGTAGCAACAAGTTCGGCAATATTACCAATTTCGGTATTATCGCCAGTTGCAACCACGACGCCAACTCCCCTCCCGCTTACAACAACTGTGCCGGAGAAAACCATATTATTTTGATCGGCAATTTCCAGCAATCCACTGATTGGCTCTGCCTGCTTGACCACCGAAGATGACTCTCCGGTTAGAGAAGCCTCATTTGTTTGCAGGGCAGCAACCTGGACAAGACGGATATCGGCTGGTACCCTCAGTCCTTCTTCTAGGATAACTACATCGCCAGGCACAAGGTAAGCGGTATCGATTAGGTGTTCTTTTCCTTCCCGCAATACCTTGGCTTTGTAAGCCAGTAATTTTTTGAGAGCCTCAATAGCCTGCTCGGCCCGGTATTCTTGAATAAAACCAAGGGTGGCCATTAATAAAACAATAGCGAGGATGAGACAGCTCTCAATAAGATCAGAGCGTTCTTGCCCGCCAAAAAGATAAACAGCAAAAGTAAGCACAGCAGCCGCAATTAAAATTAAAACTAGGATACTTTTGAATTGACTGAAAAAAATCGCTAGCCCACTAACCTGCTTCTTTTCTGAAAGCTTGTTAAAACCATATTCAGCTAAGCGCAGACTTGCTTCGTCCTCGGTTAAGCCTTTTTCTGCTGTGCCGAAGCGGCGGATAAGATCCTCTTTAATTAGAGAGTAAATTGGCTGATCTTGGTTCAAGGCAGCTCCTCCTTTATAGTTAGGATAAACCAAATCGAGCTGGCCTGCAAGCTTAAAGGGGTGGATAAATGAGTTCTGGTCAATAACTGAACCAGACTTTTCCGAAGATTAGATCCTTACTAATCGACCCAAAATTACGACTATCGCAACTGTCACTTGGGTTGATTCCAACAACAAAATATTGGTTTTTTGGTAGTGACATTTTTATTATTTTGAGTAGGATTTTATCTCGTTCTCTGGGATGTTTTATAGCCACGATGTCGTTAGGTTTTGGTCGGGAAAAAAGATAGGCTAAACGGTTGACAAGTATTCGGTTACCTTCTTTGAAGGCTGGTTCCATGCTATGACCAACAACTTTAAACTTATTGAGAGGAAAAAACATACATTTAAAATTTCAAATTGAAAATTATTTATGTAGAACGATTTCTCCTTCCGTAGGATAAACTGTTTTAATTCGGATTGGTTCGACACCCTTTGTTTTAAAGAAGATCTCGGCAAATTCTTGGACTTTAGATAGTAATTGCTGGCTAGCTTCAAGATTAACTTCTTGCCGGGCTTTCGACGCTAGCTTCATGATCTCAAAGACTAAATTGTGTAAACCTGGATATTTTTCCAGGTGCTCGCTCTTGAAATAATCAGCCCAGATGATTCTAATTTCTTTTTTCACTAGTTCTGCGTGTTCTTCTTTCACCGCTGTGTAGCGGGAGATTTGATGAATGATTCTCTTTCGTTCTTTAAGATCCGGTTCTTCCGAAGTCGGCTTTAATTCATTGATTAAATTAACCATCCGGATTACAGTATGGGCGGCGAGTTGGGCTTGATGAGGATCGTAGATTCCACAAGGAATATCACAATGGGCGTAAATCAGTTTGGGTGGAGAAATTCGGTCAATTATCTTCAACAAAGTTTTAATCATGGGCGCCTCCTTTTGAATTGTAAATCTAGCAGAGTAGGGTGGAAATGTAAACAAACAAAATGGCTCCGGGGGTCGGATTCGAACCGACAACCATCTCCTTAACAGGGAGCCGCTCTACCGTTGAGCTACCCCGGACCGATAATCATTTTCCTAATCTTCGCTTTAAGTATTTCCTTCCAAAACCAGTTTTCAGCGACTTCTCTCTTTCAATCGCTTTACCCTTCGATAAACAAGCTTCGTAATAAACCAGCTCCAGCGGGTATCTATCTTTAGTTGCGTGCACCAACCCTTTATTGTGTTTTTTAACCCGCATCCCTAAATTATCGGACCAACCTACATAAAGCTTTCCGTCCTTAAAACTCCGTAAAACGTAGGTGTAATAAAACCTAGCCACAAAATTAATATATTTATCCCAGCTGTCTGCTTTACCTGCCCGCAGATGCTAAAGCATCAGCTTTTGCAGGCGGGCCGTTGAGCTACCCCGGAATGCAAGAGGCAATTTTACCACTAGAAATCTTCGTTATCAAGCTGGTGCATGAGAAAGTTCTAACCCTTCGGCTTCGCTCAGGACAAGCATCATCCACGATTCGGAGCCACGAATTTTAGCCTTAAAATTGCTAAGCCTGCAAAGAACCAGCTAGTTAAAAATCGCCCAAATGTGTGGTAAAATTATACTGTAATACTAACGGAGCTTTAATATGAAAAATAATAAACGAGGGTTTTCAATTATTAAGCTCTTAATAGTTTTGGGATTAATAGGAGGAGCCGTTGCAGCTGGGGTGTATGTTGCGGGAGAAAACCCCGAACTTCTTAAATCCGTTGAACAAAAACTCAAATCAATAAAGATTGCCAAGCCACTGATCGGAAATCTGACACCCGCTCGCGACCTTAAAGGCACTTGGACCTCCTCGATCAGGGGTAAGGGAATCCAACTATACGGCCAATTTGCCACCGGCCCAGGGACCACAACAGTTTATGAAGACGGTGATGTCGAGTTAATAATCGATAAGGTGGAAAATAATATTGCTTCCGGCACAATGCGTTACACCAATCTGTGCACTACAGGCAGTACATCGGTTCCAGGTTATGGCAACATTTCAGTACCAAGACAGTGCGTTGCCGATACGGGCGCCCGGGCAACTCAAATAAGGGTCAGCGGTAGCAGGCTGGACTTTGGTACAGTTAGCACTGGCGGCGCCACTTTTTCCATGCAAGGCAACTTTACAACTGACATTATCTCTGGAACAATGACGGCGACTACTCCCTATGGAGTTATTAAAGGCGAATTCCACCTCATCCGAGCGCACTAGTTAAAACAAGTCTCTTATTAGGTTTATTTAGTAGCGAAAGCGAACTGAACGGCTCATTTTTCTTTGCTAAGAGGAAGCGTAAAAAGTTCTAAAACCATCCCACTCTTCGAGCTGAGTTGTTCTTATTAGAATTTTTAAGTCCTCTTTCCTATTTTTCCCCCCTTAATTTGGAACTAAGAAATTTACATTGGTAGTTATAAAGCCGTTTAATTTAAGGTAATATATCTGTAAAGGAGGTGATTATTAATGACAGATAAAAATAAGACGGTGATTGAGGAGCCAGCTGAAGAACCAAAGGCTGGTGATAAACCAGTTGCCGATGTTAAATCAACCGAAGAACCCGAAGCTGAAGAACCACAAGTCGAAGAGCCAAAGGTTGAAGAACCTGACAGCGGTACAGCCGCCCCGGTAGGTGATGTGGCTGAACCGGCAGGAACCGATCAACAAGGTCGTCAGCTTTATAGCGTAAAGTGCGCTAATTGTGGGAAGCAGACGCAAGTGCCTTTTAAGCCAACCGGAGATAGACCAGTTTATTGCAGGGATTGTTATATGCAAAAGAAAGGCGGGAGAAGCTAATGGAGGTATGGTAAGAGAGTTACGAAGGTAAGATAAGGTTAAGGAAGAATAAATAAGGACTTGAAGCCGTATTGAAGCTCCGCTATCGGGCCGTTATACTAGTCCAAAAATCATCCAACTAGCCTTTAACCAAAAGGGCCTTCAAAGAAGAATCTCGGCAAGATACAAACATAGTTTCAGAGGCGGTTATTCCGTAGTCTGCCCGTCAAATTCCTCGACATCGGTTTCCGCTTCGGCGTTAGTCTGACTGCTGTCTCAAAAGAAATCTTCAAATTTCCTTGAGAAAGCTCGGTCAAAAAAACCCTGACAAACTCCTGTAGAGAGGAGAAGCCTTGAATAGTTGTCAATATGGCAACCCCAAAGCCTTGCAACAAAAAAGAGCAAAGGCTTGCTGGCTCTTTACTCTTCACTAAAAACTTTAACTTTTCCTACTTTTAGGATAAACCTATAGAGGCTAAATGTCAATCACCTACGTTGCAAAAATTAAGCCGCTTTTTTACAATCCCAATAGTCTAGTAGTTTTTCCACGCACTTACTTCGGTTTTTCTACTACCGCTTTCCGATAATAAACTTACACCAGTGCCGTTTTTAAATAAGATGCTGGCCATACGGTAGTTTCCTTGTCTGTACGGCTCCGTAACACTAGAAGGACTTAAAGGGTCGAAATTATTAGTACTAGCTACATTGGTCTTGTAGTAATCTAAGACATTATCAATTTCATCATTGACAATAAAATTTATATCCCGATCATTTTGAGTAATCGCTGCAAATCTATCAAATTCATACCTGGACACGTTTGGGTACTTAATATCTTCTAATAAAGTATTAAATTCGTTTGTTTCCTGACGAACATGAGGGTATGTGGAACCAAGAATTAGAATCATTAGTAAGATCAAAATCGCTAACACAACCCGAGACGTAGAACCAGTTTTTCTGAAAAATATTAAGCAGACAGCGATAAGGCTTATAATAAGATACCCCACCAGCAATTTAAAAGAATTGCTGTGGGTAAAAACATTCAGGAACATACTTTTTTGGATAGTTTCAACCGACCCCTCCGCAACAAAGTTGTAAAATTCCGAGGACACCAAGTAAAGCAGACCCACTACCACCCCGATTGTTAGAAGAACTACAATTAACGTCGTTATCCAGCTCGTCTTACGTATATTTTTATCTGAGGGTGTTGTTGTCGATGAAAGGTTTTGGGGTATCTGCTCTTTTGGTGTAGGCTGTTGAGCCACTTCTGACTCTTGGGACTCAGAACCTTCGGAAGGTAATTTCCAGGGCGGTATGTAGTCAGTTGGTTGATTTGGGGTTTCAGGCATTAGTTAAATTATAGATAACCTCTGCCTAATAAGCAACTTGAGCAGCATAAATCTGTTGGTACTGTTGTTTTAGTCTTTCCAGCACTGTATAGTTTGTGAGCGTGGTTATAATCGTCTTACGATTACATCGTTCACCGATTGTATCGAGGACGATATAATCCGCAAGGATTACATCCTGCGTATTGTTTCCTTGCAGGATATAATCGCAAGATTACATCTCGCGTAGAAGTTACTCGACGCAGAAAGCGAAGCTTTCTATTGTTTCTCCAGAGCGAGATATAATTACCGAAGAACTCGGGAGCCA
>MHCO01000052.1:516-7389 GCA_001816645.1 Candidatus Woykebacteria bacterium GWB1_45_5 | reverse complement strand
ATAGTATAATATAAGGAATGAAAGGAGGTACAAGTAGGTTTAATCAATTAATCTATTAAAAACTATGAACGGAACAATTAAAACAAAAATAGATAAAGGATTTGGATTTATTTCTCGTGACGGAGAGACAAAAGATCTTTTCTTTCACTCTAATGATTTGAGTGGTGTTTCTTTTGATGAGCTTCAAGTGGGAGCAGCCGTTACGTTTGATGTTGTGGACAGTGAAAAAGGTCCTAATGCAAAAAATGTAAAACTTGCCTAGTAACGCTGGCAAGGCAATAAAAAGAGCCTTGCTTCATGCTAGGTTTTCTTAGGACAAAAAACTAACAGAAAGGCTAGTTTTTTGTTGGGTAAATAACATATAATTCTTTCATTATGAACGAAGAAGTTGTAAAACTGGTGGTTTTTGTTCCTGAAAACCACGCTGACGCCATTCGAGAAGTCTTGGGTAAAACTGGTGCAGGTAAAGTTGGAGACTATGAATACTGCACATTTTCGACAAAAGGTATTGGAAGATTCTTACCTTTGGAAACAGCCCACCCAGCAATTGGTGAAGTAGGAAAATTAGAGACAGTTCCCGAAGAAAGAATTGAAACGGTCTGTTATAAGAAAGATTTGGATAAGATAATAACTGCAGTTAAGAAAGCCCATCCTTACGAGGAAGTTGCTCTTGATGTTTATCCCCTCGTTCTAAACCCACATAAAACTACATATAAGTAGATAAGTAAAAAGTTCTAACCCTTCGGCTTCGCTCAGGACAAGCATCATCCACGACTCGGGAGCCACGAATTTTAGCCTCGAATTTTTCCCTAATCATTGTTAAAATAAACCAATGAGTAGTAACAACCAAACAAATAGACGAATAGTGGAATCTTTAGAAGATTTAATTTCTGTGTGCAAAGAATTAAATTGTCAGTTCCGGATTTTTGGCTCTTTAATTTACGCCGCGATGAAAGAAGAATTTTATCGAGAGATAGGGGACGTAGATTGTTTTATTGAAATTAGACTACGAAAAAACATTATTGAAGAGTTCGAAAAAAGAGGATATGCAAGATCTACTAAAAAGGACGAAGACATTCCCGCACACCTCCATTTGTTGGGTTTCAACGCCGAAAATTTTATAAAAGAAAATGCGAAAATCTCCTTACTTTATGCTGATTTTAAGGAAAACTTCATTGATGTACCACTCAAATTTGGGCTTTCTTATCGCATTCCTTACAGTCTAATCAACCGAAATTATGAATTGGCTGGAAAGGAGTTTAAGAGTTTAACTCCAGAAGCAGCACTTTGTGCTTTGCCTTTCGTGCGGGATGAGGTTAAAAAAAGAACTGATCTAAATATCTTACTTCCATTTTGTAACCAAGGTATTCTTAGAGAAATTAAAAATACAGATACCTTCTTTTGGTTTGGTAAGAGAATACCTTTCGTTTCAGCAATTCTTGCAGCAAAAATCGACAAATTTTTA
Organism: Candidatus Woykebacteria bacterium GWB1_45_5; assembly: GCA_001816645.1. GTDB lineage: Bacteria > Patescibacteriota > Microgenomatia > Woykebacterales > RBG-16-39-9b > GWB1-45-5. The sequence goes on along the minus strand of MHCO01000052.1, from coordinate 5,924 downwards.
ACTTAATTTACGTCAAGTAAGTTACAGCATTATCCACTGCTCGGAGACAAAAGGCTTATGCTCGCTATCCATAAGTTCCGTTTGATATAATTGCTGCAATCAATAAAGAAGGAGGTGGTACAAGTAATGGAAGCTCTTTTTAGCCCAGCAAATTGGGGGTCACCAGTTGGTATTGGCCTTTTCCTGGCTTTATTAGGGATTTTTATTTACCTTCTTAGCTTGGCTGATAAAAATAAAAGAAGTAAGAATTAAGGATAACAAATAATTTGCTACTTTCTATTAAACTCCCCTTACAGCAGCTCAAGGAAAATAGGCTCGTCGGAGAGAATGATGCTACCAGCATCTACTTCTTCACCTTCGCCATAAATATCAGTCACCTTTACTTTACCAGAAATTTCAGAGGGCAAGGTGGCTTGTCCCCATAAAACATAGACCACCTTACTACCGTTTATAAATTTATACTGTCCTATCTGAGAAGTTGCGCCATCAGGGTCTCCCGGACCTTCGACGAATTTTTCCGCAAGCACCTCGACCTTTTCAAAGCTATTAATTTTATTTACCAAATTTAGATAAACTTTATGGGTCGAGCCCTGAAGCGCTTTTTCCATCTCTTGTGTCATTTTCCCGTCTTCTTTTTTATCTTTCTCGCCAGGTCCTGGCATATTACCCCAGAAAAGCCAATTTTCGATGTAGAACAATTTATCTGTACCTTTTGCGAGAGCAAAAACGGAAGAGCGGGCAAGCAGTTTTTCAAAAGCTGGCAAATCTTTTGGTTCATCCTGCAAACTGCCAAATTGGACTTCAGTGACCCATATTGGTTTGTTCGCTATCCCGTATTTTTCCAAGTATTTTTTAAATTTAATTACGTAAAGGTCTTCTCTTCGCGTATCCGTGCTAATTGTATGAATATTGGCAATATCAAAATAATTTCCACCCCCAGCTTTAAAAATCGGATCCCAAAAATCTTGAAAATTTTGCTGCATGCCCGCCATTCCGGCATGAGCAACCTTTGCTTGCGGGTCGGCTTTTTTAATCGTTTCGTAAGAAGTTTTTAGAATTTCTAAATACTCCTTGGGTGTTCCAACAAAAAATTTCAAGTCTTCACCGGCCCCGCCAGTGCTGCCGCCTTGCATTTCCGGCTCGTTCATTATCTCCCAATATTTAATTGGTATTTTTAGACCGGGCATATCGTCCTTGCCATCGCCATCGTAACGCTCAACAAGTTTCTCCAAAAAACTAGCGTATGCTTGCATAGCGCAAGGCGCTCCCATTTTTAGATCTTCACTACTTTCCTTTAGATGACCGGTGGCTAAATATTTTGAGTCTTTATGACAAGTGTCTTGATCCCAATTCGCGTAAGGCCAGATCATTGCTAAATGATATCTTTCCTCAGACTCTCCTTTAGGAGTTTTTGATTTGTTTAGGTTGCTATCAGTGATTGTCCAGTCAAATTTTCCTTTTTCCCTTTCAATGTCATTCCAAATAAAAGGTAGGCCCCTCATCCAATAAGCACCTGGGGTACCGGCTACTTTGGAAAGGTGAGTCGCTTCTTTTTGCGGATCAAGTTTTAGCGCTTCGGTCTTTTCTTGAGAAGATGTGGGAGCAGGGGATTTTCCGGCAAGATAAGTGTTATAAACAAAAAATCCGCCAATAGCTAACACGAAAATTCCAAGAACAGCAGAGACAATTATTAAAACTTTCTTTTTCGACATTTGCCCTCGTTATGACTATTTTAACAAAAACTACCGTCTGCTGTTATCCCATCAGATTATTGTGGACAGAAAGCTTTTTGGGGTTTAAAATGAAATCATGAGAGTTGATTTTATGCCAAAAACCATATTAGGTAAATGGTCGGTTGGCTTAATTATTACCTTCTTTTTGTTGCTTGCAACTGGTATGACTGTTGTTTCTGTCTTTAAGCAGGAGGGTGGAGAAACATTTTTTGATAACCTTTGGATTAGCATCCCGATGCTTAGTGCAGGAGCAGCCGCTATAGCCGCTTTTTTCACCGGGATTATCAGTATTTGGAAAAGCAAAGAGCGCTCAATCCTTGTTTTCGTAGCAAGTCTAATCGGCCTTTTAGCTCTCTGGTTTATAATTGGTGGAATCCTAGTCCCGCATTAGAAGGTTGCAAATCAATTTCCGTCCCGGTTTAGGAAAAAACCAGCCCATTGTAGAAATTATTGAAAAGTTGGAAAGCTTAGCTTGACAGTTTTTGGCTGTAGCTGATATAGTTTATACAGCCTATGGTAAGAAAGACTAGAGTAACTAAACCAATCACCCTTGTTAGTTTATCTTTAGCTTTTTTATTCTTCTTTACCTCAATTGTGGTGGCGGTTGATCAACCTGTCAAGCTAGAGACTAAGTTTGGAACGCAAAACGCTACCTCCTCCGCTGGTAAACAAGCCCGCCTCGACCAAGTAAAACTCAAAGTTTGTCAAAAGAAACAGGCAGGGATAAAGAAGCGATCGCAAAGCTTAGCCCGACGAGCAAATTTGATAACGAACCGGTTTGATCGCATCACAACTCGGGTTAAAGAATATTACACCAACAAACTAGGGTCAAAAGGAGTAACAATCGAAAATTATGACCAGATGGTAGCCGATATTGCGACCAAGAAAGAAGCGGTAGATGTAGCCTTAAAGAAGGCGGAAAGCACCGCTAAAGATTTTAGCTGCGATAGCGATAATCCTAAAGGACAAATTCAAGCATTTCGGCAAGATATGATCAATGTAATCAGGGCTTTGAAGGAATACAAAAAGTCGGTAATCAATTTCCTGGTTGCGGTTCGGACTAAAGCGAAGAACATTAAAGCGCCGACCGCTACGGGATCGGCAACTCCGTCAGCCGCACCATAAGGGGAATAATAATTATGCCAGAAGTAGGAGTCAACCCACAAGTTAATAATCAACCAGCAGGAGTACCAGCTTCAACAACAACTAAAAGCAGACGAAGTTACGTCAGTATTTTGATCGGGGTGTTAGCTGTGGTAATAGCGGCGTTGGCAATTTGGATTGGCTACCAAGCCTTGAACGCTGGCCCGAGCCCCTCAACCAGCCCAACCAGTGTAATCAACCAGACTGTTCCGGAGGTGAAAAGCGACGCCGACTTACAGAAGCTAGAAGAAGAAGTCAAGAATACAGATGTGGACGGTTTAACAAAGGATCTTGACCAAAACGACACCGACGCCGCTGGGTTCTGATCCAAAAAAGAAAAGCGGGTCATGTCACCACGACCCACCACTAGGCAGCTGCCATTCACAGCCTTCAAGATTCTCCGTGTAAATGACCTCTCCTTCCTCGTCAGTAACAAAGCCGCAGGTTATGTCCCAATCGTCCACCTGCCACCGCCCGTCTTCTTTCAAGAAAAACAACTAGATTTTGCCAAAAGTCTAGCTAAAATTGTGCTATTATAAAGTGATATGAAGCTTACTCGCTGTAAAAATAATCCTATTCTTACCCCAACCGATAATTGGTGGGAAGAGTATTTAGTTTTTAATCCTGGAGTGGCTGTTTATCAAGATAAGATCTATCTTTTATACCGTGCTCAAGGCCGAGATAAGATTTCGCGGTTTGGTTTAGCGACTTCGGTTGATGGTTTTAATTTTGAAAGATTTACCAATCCAATTTTTGAAGGCGATGAAAATAACAAATTCGAAAGATTGGGGGTTGAAGATCCGAGGATTACTAAAATTGATGATACGTACTACATTTTTTACACCGCCGCTTCGGTTTATCCACTTTCGGAGGCCAAGAAGACTGAGTTTACACCGTCACTTTCTAGCAAAGTTCCTTGGCGGGTGAGGGCAAGTCTGATGCAAACTAGTGATTTCAAGACCTTTGATAGAATTGGGATTGCCCTTCCCGATACCGATACTAAAGATCTAGCGCTATTTCAAGACAAAATTGATGGAAAGTATTTTATGCTCCACCGCATGTACCCTAACATGTATCTAGCATCCTCGAGCGATTTAAAGACCTGGCAAGATTTAGGGATTTTTGCCCAAACAAGGCCAGGAAGTTGGGACGAGGAGAGAATTGGCGTTGGCGCCCCACCAATTAAGACGGAAAAAGGCTGGTTACTAATTTATCATGGTGTTGATCAAAATAAAATCTATCGTCTCGGTGTGATGCTTCTGGATTTGAACGACCCAACTAAGATTCTTTATCGCTCGAGCGAACCAATATTTGAGCCAGAGGCATCTTACGAAAAAGAAGGTTACGTGAAAAATGTTGTCTTTACCTGCGGGGCTATTGAAAAAGATGGTCAGTATTTTGTTTATTACGGAGCGGCTGATAAAGTAATTGGGTTAGCAACAATTGGCAAAGAGGAGCTTCTCACTAGCCTTCAGTAAGACTCCTTGACTCATCAAATAGAATTGAGTTGACATGGCGAAAAAAGAACTCTCTTGGCAGTTTATTCGGGAAACCGGCAGAAAAAAATATTTTTTAGTTCAAAGCTCACGTGATGAATATTTTATATTCCGCACTCCCGGATTTGTGGAAGAGGGAAGCAAAAACTTTTACAGCCTGGCTAATTGGGAAGGGGAAATTGTTCCTTGGGGTTCTACACCGGCCAAGGTACGGTCATGGCTGGTTCGGAAAAAAGTAAAGCCAACCGCCGCAAAATCAACCGCTCTTACCACAGGCAGCTAAAACAACCTACCAAAAGTCAGCTCTTTTTGTTAATCTTACGGGTGTGATCGCTGTTAAAGAAATAAAAGAAAAATCCGTTTGGGAAAAATTTAATTTGGACAGTTCCAATTCAACCTTTTTGCAATCTTGGGCGTGGGGGGAATTTCAAAAAAGTCTGGACCGTCAAATATCTCGGTTGGGCATTTTCGAGGATAGCAACCTAGTTGGGATATCAATTTTAGCTGAAGAAAGGGCCAGACTTGCTTCTTTTCTCTATTGTCCAGGCGGGCCGGTTTTTACTTCTTGGGACAGAAAATATTTTGAGCCTTGGCTCAATACCGCTTCCCAAATAGCAAAGGAAAAAAATCTTAGCTTTCTTCGAATTGATCCCCGAAAACTGGAAAAGGGAACTAAAGAATTATTGAAGGATCGCGGTTTTATCGCCGCGCCAGAATATACCCAACCGCAATGCACCGGAGTCATTGATTTGACTGAGAACGAAGAGGAAATTCTTTTAAAAATGACGCCTTCAACTCGCAATAATATCCGAGCAAGTCAGCGAAAGGGGGTTGTGATTCGGGAGGGAAGATCAGAGGAGATTAAAATATTCTTAAAGCTATTAACCGAAACCGCTCAAAGAAAAGCACTAACTCTTCCTCGAGAGGCCAACTACCACCAAAAACAATTTGAGGTTTTAAACAAAGAAGGCCTAATGAAATTATTTATTGCCGAATACGAAGGAAAGCCACAGTCCGCAGCCTTGGTCGTTTTTTA
>MHCO01000052.1:0-498 GCA_001816645.1 Candidatus Woykebacteria bacterium GWB1_45_5 | reverse complement strand
TCTACACGCTGCCAGTTCTGACGAACTACCAAAATTGAGAGCATCCTACCCACTGGTTTGGTATTCGATTTCGCAGGCCAAGAAAAAAGGCTACCGATGGTTTGATTTTTGGGGTGTGGCGGAAAATGATAGCCCAAGCCACTCTTGGGCTGGAGTAACCAGCTTCAAACTTTCTTTTGGAGCGGAGAGAGAGTGCTACGTATCGCCCTACGACCTTGCGTTCAAAAGTAGTTATCGGTTGGTTAGGCTTGGAGAGGCAGCGCGAAAGCCATTGCGGAAAATCATTAGGATCGTCCGGAACCGTTAAAAAGCTAATGAGTAAAATTATTAAACAAATTATTGGTAATGATAGACTAAATCAAGCAATATTACTCGGTTTAATAGTTGTTAGCGGTTTTTTGGTGTTTCTTTATTGGCAAAATAACACCTTGGCGATTTATGATGCCAGTGGTCATCTATCGGCGGTTGAATCAGCAAGAGATTTTTGGCCACTACCTT
>MHCO01000051.1:567-7850 GCA_001816645.1 Candidatus Woykebacteria bacterium GWB1_45_5 | reverse complement strand
GTCATCTATCGGGTCTTAGACAAAAAACCTTGGCTCAAGTAGCATCGACGTAAAGAAAATAAATAACCTAGAGAGACAAGAGCTATGGATCTGACCTCTCGCCCACCGAATCCTATACAACTTTTATTTTTTCCATTTATTTCGAGTTTATCAGCTCGATCGACTAGCTGGAAACACTCGGAAAAGAAGCGGGCAAATTAACGGGGTTTAAGCTCGATTTCTTCTTTCTTTAAATCAAACGTAACTTTAAAAAGATCAAAAAATCCTTTTTGTCCAACAACTCCGTAACCATACTCGCCTATCTGTTTCAAAAAGCCAACTTTAACGTCTTTAAATAGATGCCCACCTATTATTAAGTCTACTGGGTGAACGTACATTGGTTCGTCAACCCCGGTTATACCAGAGACCTTGGCTCTTTCACCAGAGGTTAAGTTTAAACCAAGAGGCCGTGCCAGATTGGCATCAAAAATATTTACATCCGATCCGGAATCGACTAAAACTTCGTAAGTTAACTGGTTTTCTTTATGGACTACTGCGATTGGGATAACTGGACGTAAAACACCTGGGCCGTATTTTTTGTAACGAAATTTCATAGGCCGAAGCCGACATAAGGAATAATTTCTTTAGGCATTTTAGTAAGAATTGGGTTTTCGTAGCCCTTTTTCCTAGCCTCTTCCAAAGCCTCTGCCACAGTGTCCCCCGCACCAACAACAGTTTCCTCATCATCTTTGAGGGCTACCCATTTGCCTTTATATTTTTTGAAAATTGGTGTCCAGTCAATTGCAACCATACAGAAAAGATTATACACTAATGCTACAAGAATAAAACTAAACAAGCAACACTAGCACTTGGGAAAGGCGGGGGCAAATTACTCTACTCTGGTGCCATTGAGGAAGACGGAAACAGTGGCTTCTTCGGAGACTTTGGCTTCGCCGGAAAAACTTTCTTCTTTAATTACTTGGGCGCAATCATTAGAACCAAGCGGAAGTTTAAGAGTTAAACGGATACTAACCTGTTCTGGATAGGACTCTGCCGCTAGAGCTTCCTGTTTTAATTGGTGGCAGGGTGTTGGTAGTTGGGCCGTACCTGTGTATTTCAACGTGTCGCCCTCGTATTTGGTTTTTACCACAACCTGATTGTTTTCGACAATTGTTTTCCAACCACTCCCATTGGTAGGAGGATTGTCAGCAACACCATCCTTATCACCCACTGGCTCAATCGCCTGCTGGTACTTCATCCCAGCATAAAAACCAAGGAACGGTAAGGCGACAAAAAGAATCAAAGCCAGTAATTTTGAATACCAGGTTACTTGATTGAATTTCACGCCTCAATGATATCACCCGGCAATTATTTCAGCAATAGATAGAGGTGATTGAACTGCCGATTAAAGTGGTATAATTGTGCGGTACCTTAAAGCATTAAAAATAAGAATAAGTAGGGAGATTGCTGGTGGCGACGCTGCAAGTTTTTGTCTGCAAGGAGTGCAAGGGAAAACCTCTTGGTGGCTTGGGAAACGCACGCTGCCCAAAGTGCAAAAAGCCGATGGATCAGCTGCCAAGCATGGTTATGATAACAAACCCTCGCCGGCCACCAATCCATATCTGGCTAAATTAAAGAGAGCTAACGATGGAAACCATAATCAGCCTAGCCGTAATCGTAGGTCTCGTGGCTGTCGCTTGTGGCCTCTACTTCGGCTTTCAAGGGTTAGCCAGAAAACACCACCCTCGAGATCACCATCACCAAAATCACCCCATCAAACTGATCCAACCAGAAATCAAGCACCAAAGCATTTCAAGGAGGAGGTGAGAGATGATTCTCGGGATACCGTGGTGGAGTGGGTTTTGCTCGTTGTCTACCAACTTGGTGGCGGTGGTGCAGTAGCCTACTCGTTCATTCGCGAGGACCTTGGAATCGAAGATCGGCTTTCCCTTCTGGTAGCCTACCTGGTCTTAGGGTTTTTATTCTACATCTCAGCCAGGCGGAGAAACAGAGAAGGAAAATCCGACAACACACGGACTTTAGACTAGAGAGGAGGGCAGGGTGATGGCCTAGGATTGAGGGTCTGGGCACCCATCAAGGGCATCGGTGTCGGTGCATGGTACGTGTTCAAGAACATCCTCAACTGGTTCCGCGATAAAGGAAGGAACAAGAACCTGATCTTCTTTGTCGCCCTTATAGTGGTCGGCTTTCCACTAGCCATAGGTGGCGGTCTACTTGCCATCGTGCCCGGATTCCTTTTCAGACTAGGGCTCCCGGAGCTGGTTTTGCTAAACGAATCCCGGACAACACAGATCGGTTGGCTATCATGAACAACGAAAATGCCGGCAGCCTGTTGTTTGAGTCGCGAAGCGACTCAGCGGCTGCCGGCTCATCTCTTCCAAAACTTCCACCAGCCACACTTTCTCTTTCGCCGACCTAGTAGGAGAAGCAGCACGCCAGCTCTTCGATTCTCCTCCACCACCTCAAAAAACTCCTCTGGTTTTGTGGCGATCTCATAGAAGAAGGCAGTAAGCATCGCCTCCGCGCAGGTTAACCAGTGCCAAGCTAATATGCAACGGTTGGCCGATTTATTTTGCGGCAGTTTATGAATAATAATTAAGGGCGGTTCCTTCGGGATAACTTTCCGAATCCGAACGGAGCTGCGGAAACCCTCGTCGATCTCACCATATTGATAGCCAATGACGAGGGCCATAATCGCTGCTTGGTACAAGGCGTTGAAATAAAATCGCAAGCCGCTCAGTACGCCTAGTGAGCGCAAGAAAATGGCTTTATCAGACGGTAGCTTTCGGCGCTTAACCCTCAATCCCCTTGGCCTAGGGAGAAAGGGGGCTCCCTTCGTCGCAACAGCTCCCATCCTCCCTCTCCTTTCACGGGGCTTAGAGTTTGTTGATGGGGACAAGTGTTACCTTGTCACTATCACGTTTCTTTTCTTCAACTGAATTTTCCTTCAAAGTTTTTTCACTGACAACCAGCCTCGTTGGAATTCCAATCAAATCTGCATCGGCAAGTTTTACCCCAGGGCTTTCCTGCCGGTCATCGTAAAGAACTTCTACACCTTTTTGCGTTAATTTTTGATAAATCTCTTCTGCTTTGCTGTTCACTGTTTGCTGATCGCTAATCGCTATCAAGTGGGCCTCAAAAGGTGCCACTTGCTTTGGCCAGATTATTCCTTTTTCATCATGATAAACTTCAACTATTGCCGCCATTAGCCTGCCCAAGCCAATGCCGTAGCAACCCATAACAAGTGGTTTTTCTTTCCCGTCGCGATCGACAAAAGCGGCCCCCATGCTTTCTGAATATTTTGTGCCAAGTGAAAATACTTGCCCGGCTTCTATAGCGTTTGTTTTATCCAATTTCTTCTTGCATTTTGGGCAGATGTCTTTAACACCTTTCTCCTTGGCAAACTGCTCATTTATGGCGTAGCCGCATGAGGAACAAAAGAAAACTACGTCTTCTCCCACACCCGCTGGTACCTGAAACTCGTAAGTAACGTCCCCGCCAATTGTCCCACCAGAAGCTTCGGAAACTAAGATTTTTAATCCCACGCGATCGAAAATCCGAGTGTAAGCCCCAATCATTTTTTTGAAGTAACTATCTAGATCTTTTTCGTTGGCGTGAAAAGAATAAAGATCCTTCATAAAGAACTCGCGTGTTCTCAAAATCCCCCCAGTAGAACGCTGTTCATTGCGGAATTTATCCTGAATTTGATAGACGTAAGCTGGAAGGTCTTTGTAGCTTTTGATAAATCGGCGGGCTAGATCAGTGATTACTTCCTCGTGGGTTGGGCCTAAAGCATATTCTTTGTCGTGGCGATCTTTAAATTTAAAAAGTGGTGGATCAATCGTTTCCCAACGGCTAGTTTCCTCCCAAAGTGTTTTTGGCTGCATCACCGGCATGGAAATTTCTTGGCCACCAGCAGCGTCCATTTCCCCCCGAATAATGTTTTCAATTTTCTGGTGCACGCGCCAGCCCAAAGGGAGAAACGTGTAAATACCAGCAGCCAACTGACCAATAAATCCGGCACGAGTCAGAAGTTTATGAGAAGCCGCCTCGGCTTCTTTTGGCGCTGTCCTTAAAGTTTTTCCGAAAAGGCTGGAGTAGCGCATTATGGATATTTATATACTAAACTAGGCTGCTTGGCAAGATAGGCTCGTTTAATATTTAATAATGGTTGGCCGATCTTGAGGCGAGGCTGTCCTCAAGATCGGCCTCGCGGTCTGCCTACTCTGCTAGCGATCTCTGCCGAGGCTTCTGGGCTGATCAGCCCGCGGTGCCGCCGCCGAAAAGCTTCCATGTTGGTAAGCGTTGTACCCACGGCTTTAGCCGCACAAGCAACATTTCTAGTCCTCTCTAGTGCTGCTACCCAGTGTTTCGCTCTAGCAGGTGGCAGCCGACGTCTGTTATATGCCTCCTGGGCCAAACCGGTCAAACCGTGTTTACCCCTCCAGTATTTGGCCGTTGTTTCGCTGCAAGGTGGCGTGGTTAGCCTTCTTACCGCCGGAATCCCTCCTTCCAAAAGGGCTCGTCGCACCAATCCCCGATCGGTCAGCTCCGGGTATTGGAGTTTGGCCAAATCTCTACTCCTCTCTCCAACAGGCAGTTAGCGGAAGATTTTGACGATATCATTATAAGTGACCAAAAGGAAAAGGACGATTAAGACGGTAAAGCCAACGGTGTGGATGAGACGTTCGATATTGGGGTTGGCTTTGCGGCCAGTTAATCCCTCAAAGACAGCAAAGAAAAACCTTCCGCCATCCAAAGCCGGGATCGGCAGGATGTTGATAACGGCCAAAATCAGGCTAAGAAGAGCAAGCGTTTCTACCAAGGCAAAAATACCGCTCGTGCCAGTCTTACCGATAAAAGCGCCAAGCAAAGCAACGATCCCGACCGGCCCAGAAACGGTCCTAGCCACTGGTGCAGCCGATCGCTCTTCAACCGCTCTCGAAAACAAAGAGCCAAGGGCTTGAGATTGAAAATAAAGCATATTCGCAGAATGAAGAGGGCCAACGAAGACTCTGTCCGCGATAGAATCGTAACGAATCACACTCACACTATCCAAACCTACTCCTAAAGCCCCCTCGCCCTCCGGCGGATTTTCCCTAGGTACAGCCACCACTACCCGACTACTGCGTTCGAAAATATTGTAAACCTGCAGTGTAACTTCTTCGCCCTCGTGGTTTTTAACAAATTTCTGAAACGATTCTAATGTGGTAAAACTTTGTCCGTCAACCGTCACTAATTCATCCAAAGGGCGCAACCCACTCTTTTCGGCGGGCGAACCAGGATCAACAAACCCGATCAAAACCCGATTAGTTTGTGCACCAAACGGAAAGGAGAGACCTAAGTTTTCGCCGGTCATCGGCAAACTTGTAGGAATATCGGCCCGAAAGCCGTTATTAGCCAAAAGAAAAGTGAATATTAAGAAGGCGACGATAAGGTTTACGATCACACCAGCAGCAACTACTATGGATTTCGTCCACGGTCCTTTAGCAGCGAAACTGTGTGGGTCACCGGCTGCTTCTCCCTCCTCACCAAGCAAACGAACGAACCCTCCAGCCGGAATTGCGTTTATTGAGTAAATTGTTCCTCCACGTTTTCTACCCCAAACCCGCGGTGGAAAACCAAAACCAAATTCCTCAACTCTTATTTTAAAAAACTTAGCCGCGAAAAAATGCCCAGCTTCGTGGACAAAAACCAAGATGCCGAGAAGGAAAATCCCAAGTGTTATTGCTAATATTGTGAAAACCAAACCCATCAATTAAACCTCGGAAAGTTCTTTTTCCTTGACTTTAACAATATCTTCCACCTGCCGTGAGATCTCATCGGTTGTTTTCTGAACTTGTTCGTGAAAACGGAACTTATCGTCTTCAGGAATTTCTTTTCTCTTTTCTGCCTTATCGATTTCTTCAATTACCTCTCGACGGATTTGACGGATACTCACCCGAGCGGCCTCTGCTTTCTCGTGAACAATTTTGACCATCTCTTTCCGTCGCTCTTCGGAAAGCGGCGGAATTGGGACACGAATGAGATTACCTTCGGTAACTGGGTTTAAAGAAAGTTCTGATTCACGAATTGCCTTTTCGATAGCCACCATATTACTTTGGTCCCAAACTTGAACCACTAAAAGACGCGGTTCCGGGGCATTGATTGAGGCCAAATCACGTAGATCCATCCGTGTTCCGTAGACCTCGACTTTAACAGTCTCGAGCAAAGCGGGATTCGCCCGCCCCGTCCGAACACCAGAGAGTTCCTCCCGCAGGTGTTCAAGAGCCTTCTGCATCCTTGTTTTAGTTTCGGAAATCAACTTATCCGAATTCATAACTATAATATCGCGGACCGCCCGACCTCAGCGTCTATTTTACTCACCCAACTCAAATCTTGCAATACGCTGGACCTTAATATTCTCTCCTGTTTTTGCCGCAACTTCGCTAACCAGTTCTTTTACTTTTCTTTCCGAATCGCGGATGTATTCTTGTTCGAGAAGTTCTTCAACGGAATGGGGATTCATCGAGGCTACCTGCATCGCAATCTCGTGGGCTAAATTTTTAAATTCATCGGTTCTAGCAACAAAATCAGTTTCACAAGCCACATGAACCATTGCACCGATTTTGCCGTCGCCGTGGACATAAGTTTCAACCAAACCTTGAGCTGTTTGACGCTCTGCCCTCTTAGCTGCTTCTTCCAGACCTTTTTCTTTCAATATTTCCTTCGCTGATACCTCATCGCCATTTGATTCCAACAATGCTCGCCGAACCTCCATCACCGGCGCACCAGTTTCTTCTCTTAAGTTCTTGATTTGTTTGGTTGAAATCTCCATAGGAAATCAGTGGGACGTAAGGAACAAATGAGACCAAGGTTATACTGTTACCGGCTCCTTTGTCTCTTCCGTCTCTTTTCTTACCTCCTCAGTTTTCTTTTCCCAAATCTTCTTTCCCTCATCATATGCATCGGCAATCGCCCCAACCAAGATAGAAATCGATTTTATAGCGTCATCATTGGCAGCAATTGGATAAGTAACCTTGGTTGGATCACCATTGGTATCAACTAATGCCACTACTGGAATCGCCATTTTAGTCGCCTCCCTAACTGCTATTTCTTCCCGCCGCGAATCTACAATAAATAAAGCATTAGGTAATTTATCTAGGTTGCGAATCCCACCAATAAAGCGGGTGAGCTTATCGATTTCCCGCTTCATCAATAACTGTTCCTTTTTAGTATAACCAGATTCTTCAGCTCCTTTTAGTTTATCTTCCAAAACTGATAGCTTTTCGATCGTTTTTTTA
>MHCO01000051.1:0-532 GCA_001816645.1 Candidatus Woykebacteria bacterium GWB1_45_5 | reverse complement strand
CTTCCAATTAGGGGCCAAAGTTTCTACTATATCCCATGAAAAATCGGTAGAATGATGATCAATAACATAAAAATCATCAAATAAATTAATATGATGTTTAATAAAATGCGGTAATAAATCCTGTTCGTTATATATATGGCAAACTCCACCTAAAGTAGTCATAAATCTTCAACACTAACCTCAGGGACGTAATTAATTATTTTACCAGTGATGCCAATACTTTTTAATCTTTTTAATATTTCATCTTTAAAATTATGGACGGTAAGTAAAACAGCAATGCCACCTAAAGAATTTTGTATATTTTTTGGAGATTTAATTAATAAATTAGATCCAGGACAATATCTACCTATTTTTAATTCATTATCATCTAATACATAAGAAATTAATTTAGCTATTCTTGGATTATAATTAAACAATGTTGCAGACTTGGCTGAAGCGCCATAAGCTATTACTGTAAAACATCTTTTTTTAAGTTCTATTAATACACTATAAAGATCATTAAGATTATCATCAATTGCTTTAACATAGTTCA
>MHCO01000050.1 GCA_001816645.1 Candidatus Woykebacteria bacterium GWB1_45_5 | reverse complement strand
GTCAAGCAACTATGTCAAGTCACTATAAGCCACTCGTAGCTAATATCTCCTACCGAAGATTAGCTACTGCGTGACTTGCGATTAAGCAATAGCTAACGCTATAGTACTTAATCTAAAGAATTCTCGTGTTTTAGGCTGTGAAATAGCCGAAGCAATCGAAGATTGATACCTCTTTTTGCACAAGCAAAAGAAGTAAAATATGTCTATGAAAATCCTAGGTATCGAAACTAGCTGTGATGAGACCGCCGCTGCGGTGGTGGAGAATGGAACAAAGATTTTATCCAATGTTGTTGCCTCATCCCTACCTTTGCATGCCAAAACTGGCGGGATAATCCCTGAGGTAGCAGCCAGGGAACAGGCGAGAGCTATGATACCAGTTGTCAAGGAAAGCTTGTTACAAATGGCTACTAGTTTATCGATCCGTGATTGGCGATCCGCGATTGGCCAAATTGATGCCATCGCTGTTACCTTTGGCCCTGGCCTTATCGGCTCTCTCTTGGTTGGTGTGGAAACAGCAAAAATTTTAAGCTACGTTTGGCATAAACCCCTTGTGCCCGTTAATCACCTAATCGGTCACCTTTACGCTCCCTGGCTTGCTAACTCCCACCCACCGGAATTTCCTTTAGTTGCTTTGATTGTTTCCGGCGGCCATACCGAACTTCTTTACATTACCGGGCACGGAAAATGGCGGCATTTGGGTGGTACTCGAGACGATGCGGCCGGTGAGGTGTTGGACAAAACTGCGCGGGTTCTTGGTTTGGACTATCCTGGTGGTCCAGCAATTGAAAAAGTCGCAGCTAGTGGTGAGAAGGCCTGCTTTAACCTTCCCCGCCCCCTAGTCGATTCGCCCGATTATGATTTTTCTTTCAGTGGCTTAAAGACAGCGGTGGTTAATTTAGCTAGTCGGCCAGCCGACTCATCAGTTAAACAATTAACCAATCGCCTAGTAGCTGGCCTTGCCGCCTCTATTCAAGAGGCCGTGGTAGCTGTCTTAGTCAAAAAAACAGTTAAAGCCGCCAAAGAATTCAAGGTCTCCAATATCGTCCTAGGCGGCGGAGTAGCGGCTAATCAGAGGCTGCACGAGGCGATGATCGCCGCCTTTCCTGGCAAAGTCTACTTCCCCGCCGGACTGGCGCTCGACAACGCTGTGGTGATTGCAGCAGCGGCTTTCTTCAATTACGCACCTGTTTCCTGGCAAAAAGTGGCTGCAGACGCGGCAATCTTAATCTGATTCCTTTAATCTTTTATCTATCACCGCGGCTAGCAAAAAGAGACTCTCTGGGTTTTGGCAATCGTAAACCAAATGGTGTTCATCTAGAGCCGGTGGACGAGTGGAGGCAACCTCGTACTCAAAGTAGTCTTTATCCATAATAAAGCCTCGTGACTCACCGCGCGTAACTGCCAAGTTATGCTTTTGAAGCCGTTTATAACAAAGCTCTTTAGGGCAACTAGTATAGATTAATAAGTAAGAGCCGCCTACCTGCTCGACAATGGTTTTGATCAAACCCCGTTGCTCCCGAGTTTTAATGTTGGCGTCATAGACGCAAGCCTTGCCCATTTTAATTAAATACTCAATTGTTTTAGTAGCCAGCTGGAAAACTTCTAGTGCATTTCTTTTAAAAAGAGTTGCCCGAGGCGATAAAAAGGCCATTATCGCTTCTTCTGATAAAACAGTGAGGGGAAATTTTTCAGTTAATTTTTGGGTTAAAGAGGTCTTCCCTGACTCTGGGATACCAGCTAAAATTATGCACAAAGGCTTTTTGAACAAAACTTCTGGTACCCGAAGGGTACGAATATTGTCTTGCGCTAAAACATCAAAATTGAGCTCTTGTTTCCCCATTACTTTTATTTTACCAAATCGGGGCGGTAATTACTTATATAGTTGTATATTGTATAATCGCAAGATTACATCTCGCGCTTGTTTCTCTAGCGAGATATAATCTCGCCTGAGATTACATCAGACGAGCTTGTATCAGCGAAGTCTGATATAATCGATCTTTATAAGATCGGTTAAACATCAACTGAAAATTGATATATAATAACCTTTCGTATGGAAAAGGTTTACGACCATCGAAAAACAGAGAAGAAATGGTACCAATTTTGGGAAAAATCGGAATTCTTCCGCCCAAGGTTTAATCCTAAGAAATCCCCCTACACTATTATCATGCCACCGCCAAACGCCAATGGTGAGCTCCATGTCGGCCACGCTACCTTCATCGCCGTGGAGGATATTTTGATTCGCTATCACCGAATGAGAGGACAGCCTTCGCTTTGGTTACCCGGTGCCGACCACGCTGGAATTTTGACTCAGGTAGTGTACGAACGGGAGTTAGAAAAACAAGGTAAAACTCGGTTTGACTTAGGCCGTGAAGAATTCTACAGGCAAACTTATCAATTCACAATGAAAAACAAAAAGCATATGGAAGCTCAGCTGAAAGCTTTGGGGGCCTCGTGTGACTGGACAAGAGAACGCTTTACTCTTGAACCAGAGATTACAAAGGCTGTTTATACCACCTTCAAAGACCTTTACGAGGAAGGTTTGATCTATCGCGGCGAGCGGATAATCAACTGGTGTACCCGATGTGGAACTGCTCTCTCTGATCTGGAGGTTGAACATGAGGAAAAAAAGGGCAAGCTTTGGCACCTCAAATACCCAATTAAAAACTCAAAGCGCAAAGCGCAAAGTGTAAAATTCATAACCGTGGCGACGACTAGGCCGGAGACAATGTTGGGTGATACGGCAGTAGCGGTCAACCCTAGTGATAAGCGGTACGAAAATTTGATCGGTCAATCTGTTATCTTACCACTAACAAAACGGGAAATCCCAATTATTGCTGATCCAGTAGTCGATCCAGACTTCGGGACCGGGGCGGTCAAAGTTACCCCCGGCCATGACCCAGTGGATTTTGAAATCGGCCAAAAACACCAGTTAGAAATCATTTCCGTAATTGGCCAAGCCGGCCAAATGACCAAAGAAGCGGGGAGGTTTGCTCAAATAAAAATAGCCGAAGCGAGGGAAAAAGTGATAAAAGCGCTTGAAAAAGAAGGGTTTTTGGAAAGAACAGAGGACTACACCTATTCCGTCGGTGTTTGCGAGCGCTGCCGCGAGGTTGTTGAGCCTCTTATCTCTAAACAATGGTTTATAAAAATTCAACCTTTGGCGGAAAAGGCTTTGCAGGCAGTAAAAAAGGGCGATATCAAAATTCTGCCGAAACGTTTTGAGAAAATTTACTTTAACTGGCTGGAAAATATTCGCGACTGGTGTATCTCCCGCCAAATTTGGTGGGGCCAACGCCTGCCAGTTTATTACTGTCAGGAACTTAATAATTCAGAATGCAAAGTTAAAAACGGGATCTTTGTTTCTGTTGATCCTCCAAATGAATGTCCGCATTGTAATTCAGCAAAACTCGAACAAGATCCCGATACCTTAGACACTTGGTTTTCCTCGGGCCAGTGGCCGTACACAGCTTTGGGCTGGCCGAAGAAACAGCAAGCAGATAGCAGAAAGCAGAGAGCCGCTAAGATTTCTGACTTTGATTATTTCTACCCGACAAGTGTGATGGAAACAGGGTACGACATTTTATTCTTTTGGGTTGCTCGGATGGTTATGCTTGGGCTCTATGCTACCGGCAAACCGCCTTTCCACACGGTTTTTCTCCACGGCTTAGTCCGTGATGAGAATGGTAAAAAAATGAGTAAGAGTCGGGGTAACGTAATTGACCCCTTAACCGTGGCAGAAAAGTACGGTGCTGACGCTGTCCGTTTAGCGCTGGTTTTTGGAACCAGCCCTGGTAATGATATTAATCTTGGCGAAAGTAAAATCAAAGGAATGAGAAACTTTACAAACAAACTCTGGAACATCGGTCGGTTTATTCTCTCAAATAAACCTCCGGTGCAAAGGTCAAGAATATGCAAAGCATGCGTTCCGGCGAACGGCAAGAGTCAAGATGAAAAAGAAGATCGCTGGGTTCTGGGTGAATTGGAGAAAACGAAAGAGAAAGTCACGAAAGATATTGAAAATTACCGCTTTGGTCAAGCCGCGGAAGAGCTTTACGATTTTATCTGGCACAAGTTTGCGGATAAATATATTGAGCACTCAAAGGGAAGACGAGAGGAATCTCAACCAATTTTAGAAAAAGTTTTTGAAGAATCCCTGCGACTACTCCACCCTTTCATGCCTTTTATAACAGAGGAGCTTTGGCAAAAACTCCCAAACAAGACAAGTGAAAGCATAATGGTCGCCTCGTGGCCGGATTAAACTTTTGTGGGAGTTGATTTTATTGTTGCTGGGGCTCTCGCCGAGGCTTCTCCTCCGCCGCTTCTTTTTCCTCTTTTTCCTCTTTCCCCTCCTCTGTTTTTTCAGCTACTTCTTCTTCGCCTTTTTCAGCAATTGCCTCAACTTCTTCAGGGGCGGGGGCTTCTTCCACGACTTCTTCTTTCATCTCCGCTGTTTGAACAGAAACCACGACTTCCTCTGGATCGTTTTTCACCTCGATTTTTTCGCGGTTAACTTTTAAGTCCTTCACGTGAATCGTTTGGCCTACTTCGGTGAGATTCGAGATATCGAGAGTAATTTCATGAGGGATGTCGGCCGGCAACGATTCTACTTCAAGCTCATTTAAAGTCTGCAGGATTAACCCAACGCCTGATTTTTCGGCTTCAGACTCGCTAGTTAGTTTAATCGGTACCATGGTAATAATCTTCTCCTTTAGGTTGACTTTGTGCAGATCGACGTGAATTATCTTACCAGTTAAAGGGTCGCGCTGGGTGTGGTGGATCAAAGCAGGATATAGCTGGTTTTTCACCGTTAACTCCAGCAGGCCAGTCTCACCTGCCTCTTTAAACACTTTGCGAAAATCTTTTTCTGGGATTTGTAAGGCGATTGATTTAATATCCTTACCAAAAAGGTTAGCTGGCAAAACACCTTGGCCGCGCAAGCTCTTAACTTTTTTTCCTAAAACACTTCTTGGTTCTAGAGCTAGTTTAAGTTTTTCCATGTTGAATGCAACCCGATACTGTCCCTTGCTTAGATTGTATTAACCTTCGCATGATGGATTATATCTCGCTAGAGAAACGGTAGAAAGCTTCGCTGATCTAGCGTCGAATAACTCCTACGCGAGATGTAATCTTGCGATTAGATCTTGCTAACCGCAAGATGTAATCTTGCGATTATAAAGTACTCGTCAAATTAGACAGCCTGCCCCCGAGTAATCTTCAATGCAGGGGCCTTTGTTGGTCTACCCTTTCGCCCTAAGTTTCTTATCTGAATAAAAGAAATCCCAGCTGCTTCTTTTTTAATTTCTAAAACATCGTCGCTCGTTAACTGGCTACTCGGAATCTCTATTGCAAGTGTACTATTTGTCTTTCTTGAAGTCTCTATTAAGGAAACTGTCTGTTCCCGCCCACAAGCTTGACAAAGATATCGAGCAGTCGCCCCACTTTTATCGCTGACTGTCGCTTCTAGCCACTCCGCCTGAAAGGAAGCACCACAGCGACAAATCCAGTTTTTCCCGAACTTTTTCCCGAATTGTTTGAAGGCGGCTATCTCCATAGGCAGCCCTCAGTATAGCAAAGGGTAGTGGGAAAGTTCAAGGCGCCCTTTTAACCTAGGGGGTGATGAGTAAGGATTCTTCTAGTGAACTAACCAACTCCTCAAGTTCTTTCCCCTTGTTGGAGAGCGTTTGGTAGCTACTCCTCAGCGGGCTGGGCAGTCTTTGTTCATCAATAGTAATCGAGCTGGCCATTTCCAAGTTTTTCCGTGCTGCTTCAGCATTAGTTTCTGCGTTTTTCAATTTTTCACTAGCCTCTTCTATCGAGATATTCAAATCAGAGGCCTCCGTGATTAGCACTAGCGACTCCGCACTAAATTTAGTAGACGCGGCCAAATCCTCACCATAAAGAAGATAATTTTGCGTCTGCTTCAGAGGCTCTTTAAGTCGAAGTAGTGGCGCAAACCAAATTCGGTTGCTCGCTTTCACACCTCTCCTATATGCGTTCTCCGCCGCTACTGCTTGCGGGCTCGCCAAAGCGGCTTTATCTGACATAAGGTTGTCTAATCCTTTCTCGAGGTTTTTGTTGGCTAAATAAAGATTCGTCGAAAGATCTAATACAGGCAAAACGCTGGTCCAAAAAATCAGAGCAAGGCAAGCTAAGAAAACCGCCCAACGAAGAAGTCGGGCTGATCCGCCCTTCTTTCTTTCTCCAGTTTCCGGTGGCGCCTCTTCTAAAACCGGCTCCTTGGCCCCTCTTCTACTTAGCTGTTCCTTGAAAAACCCCACTGTGTCGCTTAAACCCTCACCAAGGGGGACCTTCGGAGACCAACCAATTTTTTCTTCGGCGCTGGTGACAATTAGAGGGTACGTGGGTAATTCTAATTCCTCGCCTTTTTTGTAGACGATCTCAATTCCGCCAACGATTCTTTTCAGATGCTCAGCGATCGCCCGCTCGGTGTATTTTTCCGGGTTAATTAG
Source organism: Candidatus Woykebacteria bacterium GWB1_45_5 (assembly GCA_001816645.1). Classification (GTDB taxonomy): domain Bacteria; phylum Patescibacteriota; class Microgenomatia; order Woykebacterales; family RBG-16-39-9b; genus GWB1-45-5. Next base: position 1,968 of record MHCO01000050.1, on the reverse strand, counting down.
GTTGAAGATCTCCCCCTTACCGCTTTGTAAAGTCGCTTTTATTATCCCAAAGATTATATCAGTAACGTAGGTTGGGTTCAGGGTTCTTAACCCATCACCAAGAACCTCGATCCTTTCCCCTTTTAAAGCCTGGTTGATCAGGTTTGGCAGCAGACCGACTGTAGAAAGGTTCATCCTCGGGCCGTAGGGGTCTTTTATCCTTGCAATAATCGTAAAAAGATTATATTCTCGGAAATACTCAGCTGTTAAACTTTCGGCAAAACGTTTGGCTTCGCTAAAAGTGAGCCTGGTAGGGTCGGCGGCTTTGCTGAAATAGGTGGAGAGCGAAGTTTGCGACAAAGCGCCGTGAAAAACCTCCGTCGAAGAAACTAGGATAAATTTCGCCTTCCTTTCCCTGGCTAAATCAAGTAGGTTTTTAGTGCCAAGCGAGTTTACCAGCAAGGTCTGCAGTGACGTTTCATTGGCGGCTAAATATTCCTCGACGGACGCTAGATGAAAAATGTGGCTCAGTGGAATAGTGGGGGAGATGGTAAATCCTGGTTTATTAATATCTTCTTCCCAAAGAGAAAAGTTTGGGGCGGAAAGTAGCCCTTCGATTTTTTGTTTTGTTTCCTCTTTGGTAAGATTGTCAACGCAGATAACGTTGAACCTTTGGGCAACCAGGGCCTCACAAAGGTGCGACCCTAAAAAACCAGCGCCGCCGGCAACTAAAGCAGTCGGCTGTCTCTCCCGACCAATAAACTTAAATTTTTTTTCTAAGTAGGCAGTTTCCATCTACGATTCTTAGGTTACTTTTTGCTGAAAATCCTTTCTCTCGTCAAGCACCTTGTTCACCAATCGATCGGCCTTTTCGTTCGCTTCTCTTCTTACGTGTTGATAATAAACCTCTCCAAGAGAAGATTCAAGCTCTCTTATTTGAAAAAGAAGTTTTTGCAAAGTCGGTTCTTTTACTTTATAAAGTCCGGCTAGTTGGTTAACTACTAGGTACGAGTCTAAGAAAAATTTAATCGCCTTTGCTGAGCTAAAGTGTTCTTTAACTACCTCCAGCGCCAGTTTAACCGCCGCGTATTCTGCTTGGTTGTTAGTTACAACCCCTAAATATTTACCGCATAAAACCCGCGGATTTCCCGCTGAGTCCTCGATTATGCAGGCTGCCGCTCCTGGGCCGGGATTCCCTCTTGATCCACCATCACAAAAAATCAAAAGCCGGCCTACTTTTCCCATTTTAGCCTTTTCCAACACTTTTAATAACTACGAACCGATTTGGTTCTTCGCCAGTTGACTCGCTTTCTAGGCCCTTGTGCTCGCTAACCAAGACGTGCACCACTCGTCGTTGAGCCGGAGGCATAGGGGGAAGTTCCACCCAACCTCGCCCGGCCGAAAGCTTAGCTACTTGCCTCTCAACTAGGGAGCGCAAAGACTCCTCCTGGGCCTTCCGCCAACCACCGACATCAATTAAAACTGGCTGCCAAGTATCCCCACTTAGCTTTTTATTTAAAATAAGTCCCAAGAGAAGTTGAAGACTTTCGATGTTCTCTCCTCGGCGACCAATAAGAAGGCCGAGATCTTGTCCATCGATATCGATCTTGATTAGCTCCGAGCTTACTGTGACTTGGGCTTTCGCCTCAATTCCCAACATCTTAATAAGCTCCGCTATAAGGTCTTGGGCTTCTTTTTCTATTTTTTCGTTGGGCTTTTCAGCAGCCATAGGTTTAATCCTCCTGCACCACTAATTGCGTATTGCTGGATTATACCGAAAAATGTGCTTACCAACCAGTATAGTGATAAACCAGAAGCAAACCTAACCCCAATTACCAAGATTAGTAGAGGCGTAAGGTAGGCCATTTGGCTTTGCGAGGCTACCAGCGCTTCGCTAAAGCCTCCCTTATCTTCGCCTCTCTTGCCAGGGGCCGGTTTGCTAGTACTGGGGGGCAAAAGCATCTTTGATTGAACAAAGGTCAAAATGGC
>MHCO01000049.1:2098-10444 GCA_001816645.1 Candidatus Woykebacteria bacterium GWB1_45_5 | reverse complement strand
TCGGCAGCTTCAAAAGAAGAAGCCAGAATCAAAAAACTCACCCGAGCCGAAAAATTAAGTTTTCTTGACACTTCATCCATGGGTTCGATTTGACTCACCATAAAAACAAGCACAGGATTTTCTGAAATGAAAATTTTTGTTAAAGCTCGACCATCCTCCACCACGCCTTCTTTGGAAATTTAACAGATTGATTATTCTCAAATTCTTAAGAACATTAGAATAATTTCCTTGACTCCCTGCGTAAGCCTACAGATATTATTAAATGGGTAGGGAAGAACTGTCTAGATTTGAGAACTTCTCCTCGCCTCTTAACCTACTCTTCCAAGTCTTGGGGCCTCCGCAGTAGTCTTGCCGGTTTGAGGTTCCAGCGCAAACCTAGTTTAGCCCCCAGCACCCCTGTTTAGCCTCAGCACTTGCCGTCAGCTCTCCGACTCGTCGCCGGAGCAGGAACCACTTTAGCCCTGCGTAGCGGCTTATTCAGTCACCACCCATTAATTGATGAAAACAAACAGGCTGGTTGTTATTGGGTCCGTTGGAAATTTCCCACCCAAATGCTTCGCGACCTCGCAGAACTTTACTTATCCTTACGGAATTTAAGAAGGGTTCAGCTTATCCTTCCACCTGCTTTTTACCTCTTCGGCAAGCAGGCTTTGGATAACCGCCTACAGAAGAGGATTGATAAAGCAACAAATAGTCTTCATCATGAAATAAAAACGTAACATACCTAAAATTCCTTGTCAATATATACAAAGTGTATCAAAAGTACACAATTATATTAAGTTGACTTATAACCCTCTATTCTTATAAAATCGGGGCAATGAAAGTAGTAAGCGCAAAACAGGCAAGGCAGAATTTTTCTGAGATTTTAAATGAGGTTTATTATGGCGGTAAGAAGGTTATTATATCCAGGTCGAGAAAACCGATGGTTGTTTTAATCAGCATCAAGGATTATCAAAATCAGAAAAATAAGTGAACTGGACACGTTCGGCCTGTTTTCTTTTGAAGCCTTACTTTATTTTTCCAACAAGCTATGATCAGAGCTCATTCTCAAATTCTTCCTAATATCTCACCAACTGAACATAAACCAGCGGTATATTATAATCCGCAAGGATTACATCTTGCGGCTTGTTTCTTTAGCAAGATATAATCACTCTTGTGATCATAACGAAAGAGGAACCATTTACCCAAGAAGAAATCAAACAGTTACGCGAACTCTTTGATGTGTACATAAAAACCGTGATCGATATTGAAAGAGGGGTTTGCTCGGCCGGTTGTGACCGGCATTTCGAATCTGAGAAGCTTTTATTAGAAAAAGGCTCGTTACAATCCAATCTTTGGGGTGGAGGAGTAGACCTTGAGACAAAAGTGGTCGACTGCAACGCGTTTATAAATATTCGGCCTAATGATAACAATACCAGCAACGAGATTCAGGAGCCAAAAATAAGAGAAAAGTTTAATGATCTAATGCGCTTCTTTTTTAAAGACGTTTTATGAATAATTATATTCCTCTTTCATCGTTGGCGATGGATTTAAAGCGGGCCGCGGTTGGTTATTACCGAAATTCGATCAAATCAGCCGATCGATTTTACCTTGAAGCGCTAAAAAGAAAACAAGAAATAGACCCAAAGTCGATCCCACCTTACCTTGTAAATTTGCTTAACGAAGTAGGAAGGCTTCCGAAAATAAAAGATGGTGTTGAAAAAGGCGAGAAGGCCCTTCTCTTGGCTACCCTTTTCCAGAATGCCGCAATCTCTCTGGTAAATAATCGGAAGTATTAGAAACTCGCCCCCCATCCTCAAATTCTTCCTTGTTGTTGGAGTTGCGGAAAGTAGAATTTTTAGTCAACAAAAGTCAGCGCTGTTCCTTTTTTATTCATTCGTCCGGTGCGGCCGATACGGTGAATATAATCGTCATAAGTTTCCGGTAGATCGTAGTTGATTACGTGGGAAACATTATCAATATCAAGTCCCCTGGAGGCTACATCAGTAGCAAGCAGTATGCTGATCTCATCCTGCTTGAAGCTTTTCAGGGTCCTTTGTCGCTGCCCCTGTGTCCTATTGCCATGAAGTGCCCCGACTCGGAAACCCCGATCGGTCAATTGTCGATTAAGCTTTTCAATACCATGTTTGGTACGGCCGAAGATAAGCACCTTGCTAAAGCCTTCTTTGTTTAAAAGATCATGGAGTTGGGAGAGCTTTTGGTCGTGACTCGCTACTTTGACGACATCTTGGTCAATATTTTCCGCAGTATCTTGCTTTTTGACTGAGACTGTCACTGGATCTGTCACAAAGGCGTCAAGTATCTCCCTCACCTTCGGGGGGATAGTGGCAGAGAAGAACAGCGATTGGCGCTGCCTTGGAAGTAGCGAAATGAAATATTTAACATCTCTGATAAAACCAATATCCACCATCATATCTACTTCATCCAAAACTATGGTTTGGAAATCTTCTAGATGTAGAGCCCCTCTTTCGATAAGATCCTTGAGCCTACCCGGTGTGCCAATGACAACGCTGGGTCGGCGTCTAATATCGGAAATCTGCCTATGTATATCGGTCCCACCAATTACCAGGCTGGAGTAAATATCCATCCCCCTGGCTAATATGTGAAGCTCTTCGTTTATTTGCCCCGCCAATTCTCTAGTCGGCGTGACGATTAAAACTCTTTGATTTCTGTCCGTATATATCTTGTTGATTAGAGGGATCAAAAAAGCCGCTGTCTTACCGGTGCCTGTAGTTGCCAATCCTATCAAATCCCTTCCTTCAAGAATGGGAAGAATTGCTTTATCCTGAATAGGGGTAAGTTGGCTGTAGCCTTTGTTAGCGATATTTTGCTTCAGAGCTTCTACAATCTCGAAGTTTGCAAACCGGTTCTGGGGGATGTAAGCAGCCTCATCCGAGGCCACAGTCGCTTTCTTTATAAAGATGCTTATATCATCTCCCAATTCGCTTTTAGGTCCGCTAGTATACCTTCTTGCGTCCGAAAAAAATTTGGGATAGCTGTAGCTACCGCCATTAGCAAATTTATTAAATTTTCTTCGTTCAAACCCTCGGCGGTGTTTGCCAAAGCTCATCGCATTTCGTTTATGCATAATTTATTGAAAGAGAAACTTAGGGAAAGTCTTGAAGGTGATCTGCAAGAACTTTGAAACCTTAGGAGCTAATTTCAAAGATACCTATGCAGAAATTGCGAAGGAAGAGCAATGTATTAGCTCGTATTCTAATTCAACTAGAATAGTTTAACACAAAGAAGCAAAAAAAGCAAATACTATCGGATTATCGATAGAGTTTTGTGCGGGTCTTGGATAATCGCTTGGTAGAACTTAGATCTAGATTTGAGAGCTGGAAAGGCTGGTGCGCCAGTTGATGAATGGTAGACGGTGCTTTTCGATCGATAAATCCTCCAAAGCGATATTTTTCCTGGCGGCAAATGCTGAGACTGTTTCGAAGCTGGCGGATAGTTCCAGATTTAATATATGGGCATTATGAAAGGAAATAAAATCACTTACATTTTCGGTCATTACCTTCAGTCTACTCCTTAAATTCGAATAAGCAAGGTATCAAATGTATTTTTCCTTGATACCTTCCCCCACCACATCCTCAAATTCTTGAGAACATTAGAATACATAATATGTTAAAATTTTTATGTGAGAAGGAAACCGACCAAAAAGCAAAAAGAAGAATTAATTAAAAAATTTGGTCACGTACCAACTAAGGAGGAAATTTTTGAGCGGCTCAAAGCTTCGCAAGAAAGACTGATGTGGGCACTTTCTGGGGCGCTAGAAACTGCACCTGACGATCCGAAACTACGCAAACAACTTCTCCAAGCCATCGAAAAAGCTGCTACTCTACGTGGTAAAGTTTATAGAGATATTTTAAAGGAAAAACCACCCCAGCCAAAAACCGTAGACAAGAAAAAAGGGGTGGCATAAGAAAAGTCTACTCTTTGCCCTTTACCGAGTGGCCGCCGAATTCGTGGCGAAGGGCGGCAGAAAGTTTAGCGGCGAAAGAATCTTTTTGGCGGCTTCGAAATCTGGCAAAGAGAGCGTGGGCGATTGTGTCCATCGGCACTTCACTTTCTACCCCTTCTTTTACCGTCCAGCGACCTTCACCAAGATCTTCGACAAAACCTTCGATTGTTTCGAGCCGAGGATCTTTGGCAAAAACTGCTTCGATTTTATCTAATATGAAAGAAGCGACGACCGCTCCGTGGCTCCAAATTTTGGCAATTTGCCGCAGATCTAAGTTTTTGTAAGGGCCGTTGGCAAGAAGTTCAAACCCCTCACCATAAGCTTGCATTAGGGCGTATTCAATCCCATTGTGGACCATTTTGACAAAATGCCCAGCACCAGCTGGTCCTACATATGCGTAACCATCAGATGCGGCTAAGTCTTTAAACAAACCTCCCATTTTTTTGTAAATTGCCTCATTACCACCCACCATAATTGACGCACCAGTTCTTGCACCACCTGGTCCACCGGAAACACCAGTGTCCAGATAATTGATTCCTTTTCCTTTTAGTTTTTGTCCACGACGGATCGAATCTTTGTAATATGAATTGGTAGCGTCAATAATTGCATCAGCAGCCGCTAAATATCGAATTAGCCCTTTTTCGCCGAAAAGCACCTCGTCCAAAACAGTGTGGGGAACAGAAAGGAGGATTATTCGCGGTGGGGCTAGTTTAGCGACTAGCTTGTCTAAAGCCTTTACTGTTACGATTCCTTGATTTGATAACTCTTCACTCTGCTTTGGATCAGAATCGAAGCCAACAACCTGATATCCTTTTTCCAAAAGGTGGAGGGAGAAATTAAAACCCATTTTTCCCAAGCCTACAATACCCACCTGCATAGTTCTACTATATTACACAAGGCTCTTTTTAGCAACGAATTACCAAGGTGATTGACAGCTGAGCCGGCTCTCGGTATAATCGCAAGATTACATCTCGCGCTTTTTTCTCTAGCGAGATATAATTTAGCGACGTTTGAGCAGAGACCAGGAAATTTTTTATTGTAATTAGCTGTTTACTGTTCGCTGCTCTCCCTGCCCGCCATGGCCTACGGCGTTAGGCGTTGGCAGGCGGGTGTTCACTGAAGCAATGCCAACAATAACTCAACTTGTCCGAAAAGGACGCAAGAAAATAACTAAAAAAATTAAAGCCGCTGCTCTACGAGGTTCTTTCAACGCTAGCAAAAGAAGGATGGCACCAACTACTAACCCCCAAAAGCGGGGGGTAGCGGTCGTGGTGAAAACTATGACGCCAAAAAAACCAAACTCGGCTCTGCGTAAAGTAGCCAGGGTGCGGCTATCCAATCGTAAAGAAATTACCGCTTACATCCCAGGTATTGGCCATAATCTGCAGGAGCATTCGATTGTTTTAGTTCGTGGCGGTCGAGTTAAAGATTTACCTGGTGTTAAGTACCACATAATTCGTGGTCATTACGATACCGCTGGTGTAGAAAATCGAAAACAAGGCAGGAGTTTGTACGGAAGTAAAAAGCCAAAAGAATAATGATCAAAAATCCGAAATTCGAATTTCTAAATTCGAAACAAATTTTAAATATTAAATTCCAATCATCCAAAAGGTTTAGGGTTTAGGATTTGCAAATTAGATATTGTTTAGTATTTCGAGTTTCGTGCTTCGAATTTATATAGATTATGCGAGGAAGACGAGTAGAAAAAAGAAAATTAGAGCCAGATCCAGTATATAACAGCCGCTTAGTCCATCGATTGGTTAACCGTGTGATGGAAGAAGGTAAAAAGGCGGTTGCTGAAAGAATTGTTTACAAAGCTCTAGAAAAGATTAAAGCAGCTGATAAAAACCCAGTTGAGGTTTTAGAAGCAGCGGTCAAAAATGTCGGACCAAGACTTGAAGTTCACCCCCGCCGGGTTGGTGGCGCGTCCTATCAGGTGCCAACCGAAGTAAAAGGTGACCGCCGCGAATCTTTGGCTCTACGTTGGATTGTTTCATTCGCCAAACAGCGGTCCCACAGTGAATACAAAACAATGATTGATAAGTTAGCAGCGGAATTACTTGATGCTTCATCTGGAACGGGTGGAGCGATTAAAAAGCGTGACGAGGCCCACCGAATGGCAGAGGCGAATAAAGCGTTTGCGCATTTTCGTTGGTAACGAAACTGTTAGCAAACGCTTTGCGAGAAGTACGCTACTATTGAAATCGATTGTTTCAATAGCCTTTCCTTCTCTAAAAGCCTTCGCTCTAGATCAAGCTGATAATCGTTAGATTATGCTTGATCGCACTACACGCAGCAGCTAATCTTCGGAGAAGATATTAGCTACGAGTGGATTATTTTAGATAGTAAATTAAGGTACGAAAGCCTTGCGATGACTACGTAAACTAAAGATTAACTCTTCGGCTTCTGTGGCCTATAAGTTCCATCAAGAATTCCTGGTCTTCTCTTTGAAATTAAAAAGGCTCCAACAACCATGATAGTAGTGATTGAAAGGTTAAATAAGAATTGGCCAGTTGTCATGTTAAAGTTAATTAAAGTTACGCTGGCTAATGAGTAACTGACGAAGGCTATAATAAAATATTTTAAAGGGAATTTCTTTTTCCAAGCCCAATATAAAAGAACAAGGAAAGCAAGACTAGGGATAATTTCTAAAATTGAAATTAACTGCTTTCCTAATAAAAAAGAACTATAGAAAATAAATGCGTTGTAGACAGCATACAAAACTCCGATTATGGCCGCGATCAAACTATTTTTGGAGATAGCGATTTTGCTAACCATCATACTAATTACTTTGCTGATATAAATGCCTAAGTCAAAAGTGCTAATTTAATTATTGGCAGTGGGAAGGGCTTTGTCAAATTCAACCCCAGGGGTTGAATTATATAGATTGGTTGACACGAGGCTCGCCTTTCTGTTATGATCCGCAACTCAACGAACACCAAGCGGTGTTTTTTCGTGGGGAAATTGGTACAATTAAGAATACCCAAATGAAATATGGCTAAGGAAGTTACATTAGAAAAAATTCGTAACATTGGTATTATTGCTCACATTGATGCCGGTAAGACCACGGTGACTGAACGTGTACTCTTTTATACCGGCAAAACTTACAAAATCGGCGAGGTCCACGAAGGTACAGCCGTCATGGATTGGATGGCGCAAGAGCGGGAACGAGGAATCACGATCACAAGTGCAGCGACGACTGCTTTTTGGAAAACCAAAGATGGCCCGTTTAAAGATGAAAAATACCGGATTAATATTATTGATACCCCAGGGCACGTCGATTTCACAGCAGAGGTGGAGCGATCGCTGCGGGTTTTAGATGGTGGTGTCGTTGTGTTTGACGGGAAGATGGGGGTAGAGCCGCAAAGCGAAACCGTTTGGCGGCAAGCCGATAAATACCATGTCCCCCGGCTCTGTTTTATTAATAAGCTAGATGCAATTGGCGGCGACTTTTATAAAAGTTTGCAATCAATTAAAGATCGCCTTGGGGCCAATGCCCAGCCAATCCAGTTACCAATTGGTGAGGAGAGTGGTTTTCGCGGGACAGCCGATTTAATTAGCCGAAAAGCGACCATTTATACCGATGAATTGGGCACCAACCCTCAAACCGTTGATGTCCCAGCGGAATTAAAAGATGAAGTTGAGAAGTATCGAAGTGTATTGGTTGAGCAAATTGCCGAGCACTCCACCGATGAGCTTTTGGAAAAATACTTAGGGGGTAAGGAACTATCCGAAGATGAACTAATCAAGGGGCTGCGGATAGCTACCATTTCAGCTAAGGTAGTACCGGTTTTAGCGGGAAGTGCCCTAAAAAATAAAGGGATTCAACCTCTGCTTGCTGCTGTAATCAATTATCTTCCTTCACCGCTTGATCTTCCGCCAGTAAAAGGTAAAAACCCAAAAACCGGAGAGGAAGAAGAGAGAAAAACCGATGATACACAGCCTTTTGCTGCGCTGGCCTTTAAGGTAATGTCCGACCCATTTGTTGGACGGCTAACTTATTTTCGAGTCTATTCAGGGGAACTTTCTGCGGGAAGTTACATCTACAACTCAACAAGAGAAGTCAAGGAACGGGTCGGTCGAATCCTTCTCATGCATGCTAATGCTCGGCAAGAGATTAGCGAAATCTCTGCTGGAGAAATTGGCGCTGCCGTGGGCTTAAAAGACACCTTTACTGGTGACACTCTCTGTAACGAGGCAAGGGGAGTTGTTCTTGAATCGATTCGCTTCCCCGATCCAGTAATCTCCTTAGCCATCGAACCAAAAACAAAAGCTGACCAAGAAAAAATGGGCCTGTCGCTTGCTAAACTTTCCGAGGAGGACCCGACCTTTGAATTAAAGACAGACCAAGAAACCGGTGAGGTAATTATTTCGGGAAT
>MHCO01000049.1:606-2074 GCA_001816645.1 Candidatus Woykebacteria bacterium GWB1_45_5 | reverse complement strand
GTGGCTTACAAAGAAACAATTAGGAAGATTTCTCAAGGCGAAGGTAAATATATCCGGCAAACTGGTGGCCGAGGTCAATACGGCCACTGTTTCCTCCGAGTAGAACCAAAACCGCGCGGCGAGGGTTATGAGTTTGTCTCTGAGATCGTTGGTGGCGCTATCCCGCGCGAATTTATCCCGGCGATTGAAAAAGGCGTCAAAGAAACCGCGGATTCTGGAGTTTTGGCTGGTTACCCAATGGTTGACATAAAAGTAGCGGTCTACGATGGTAGCTACCATGAGGTAGATTCCTCCGAGGTGGCCTTTAAAATTGCTGGTTCACTGGCTTTAAAGGAGGCCACTAAAAGAGCCGATCTGGTTTTGCTGGAACCGATCATGAAGATTGAAGTAATTACTCCAGAGGAATTTATGGGCGAAGTAATTGGTGATCTTTCCTCGAAGCGAGCGAGAATTGAATCTAGTGAAGCCAGAGGCAACAGCCGGGCAATACAGGCTTTGGTTCCTTTAGCAGAGATGTTTGGTTATGCTACCACCTTGCGTAGTTTAACTAGCGGGAGGGCGGGCTTTAATATGGAACCTTCTCATTACGAAGAGGTTCCAGCAAATATTGCTGCGGGGTTTGTTAAAAAGCCGCCTCAAGGGTCTTAAATAAAAAAGGTGTTGACTTCTTGCTTGAATTTATCTAAAATTGCTACGCTTACTTTTGGTTTAAAATAGATACATCACCTGCCTAAAATTAGATTGGAGGTAATATGGCAGAACGAAAAAAATTCGAAAGAACAAAACCTCATATTAATGTGGGGACTATTGGTCACGTCGATCATGGTAAAACTACTCTTACCAGCGCAATTACCAAGCTTTTAGCCAAAAAAGGGTTGGCCGAATATATAAGTTTCGATCAGATTGATAAGGCCCCAGAAGAAAAGCAAAGAGGTATTACAATTGCTCTAGCCCACGTTGAATACGAGACCGATAAGCGTCACTACGCTCATATCGATGCGCCGGGCCACGCCGATTACATTAAAAATATGATCACTGGTGCAGCCCAAATGGACGGCGCCATTTTAGTGGTTTCGGCAGCTGATGGACCGATGCCTCAGACCAGGGAACATATTTTACTCGCCCGTCAAGTTGGGGTGCCAGCCATCGTTGTCTACATGAATAAAGTAGACACGGTGGATGATAAAGACCTTTTGGATTTGGTGGAAGAAGAGATTCGAGAGCTGCTAACAAAGTACGAGTACCCGGGTAAAGAAATTCCCATAATTCGTGGTAGTGCCTTGAAGGCTTCGGAAGGCGACGCCGAAAACGAAAAAACTGTTGAAGAACTCCTAAAGGCGGTTGATGATTATATTCCAACCCCAGCCCGCGAGCTTGATAAACCATTTTTGATGCCCATCGAAGACGTTTTCTCGATCAAAGGCCGTGGTACAGTAGTGACCGGTCGAATACAGCGAGGCAAGGTAAA
>MHCO01000049.1:0-596 GCA_001816645.1 Candidatus Woykebacteria bacterium GWB1_45_5 | reverse complement strand
CACGATTGTCACTGGTGTAGAGATGTTCAGGAAAAGCCTTGATGAGGGTCAGGCAGGGGATAATGTTGGGTTGCTTTTGCGCGGTGTGGAAAAAGATGATGTTGAGCGAGGCCAAGTAGTAGCTGCGCCCGGCAGTATCAAACCTCACACCGAATTTGAAGCAGAAGTCTACGTCTTGACCAAAGAGGAAGGCGGCCGACACACCCCATTCTTTTCAGGTTACAAACCTCAATTTTATCTTCGGACCACCGACGTGACTGGTGAGGTTACTCTACCTTCGGGAACAGAAATGGTCATGCCAGGTGACAATACAAACCTGAAAGCAAAATTAATCGGCCCAGTTGCTCTAGAAGAAGGACTGCGCTTTGCAGTGCGGGAAGGTGGAAAGACCGTTGGTGCCGGTGTTGTAACCAAGATTATCTCTTGAGGCCCAAATAGCGGAGTTATTTTAGTTTTATGCCTAAAGGACGTATCCGAGTACGTTTAAAATCTTACGATGCGAGGGTTCTCGATGACTCGGCGGAGGAAATATTGGATACAGGTATACGGACTGGTGCTAAAGTAGCCGGTCCGGTTCCTCTGCCAACGGAACGGGA
>MHCO01000048.1 GCA_001816645.1 Candidatus Woykebacteria bacterium GWB1_45_5 | reverse complement strand
CCTCTCGCTCCAACGCTTCTTCCCAGAAAGAACCAAGCAGAATCGGTGGTGGTCTCACGCTGTCCTTACCAATGAAACAAATCACGGGTAGGACAGCATCCACCATAGCAATGTTGCTCATCGCTCTCTCCTTCGATGTGATGCAACCCACTATTCTACTCTTTCAGCCAGTTGATGACAACCTCGCTTGCTCGCTCTATGAGTTCTTGGACTTTGTGTGAATCCTCGCTGAAGTTTTGTAGCACCCAGTCTTCTGTTTCTATTGGGATGTTTGGCCGACCGATACCGACTCGGACCCGATTAAATTGGTCGGAGCCCAGCGCGTCTATGACAGACTCAACTCCTTTGTGGCCTGCTGACCCACGGCCGAACTGATGTTTTATCTCGCCGAACTCTAGATCAACATCGTCATGAACAACTAAGAGTCCTTCGGGCTTTACTTTGTAATAATTCACAGCTCTATTTACTGCCTTACCAGAAGCATTCATAAAAGTTTGGGGTTTGACCAAAATCCGCTTCTTATCCAAAAAATAAAGAATTGATTGAAGTTTTTTGCTTACCTGTGGCCCGGCGACATATTGCTTTAGGATTTCATCAATTACGAAAAACCCAACATTATGCCGGTTTTTTGCGTACGTTTGGCCAGGATTGCCCAAACCAACAGCTACTTTCATTACCCATATGTTATAATCTTTCCACTTACTTTGCAAAGGAGAGATGCAGGATGTATCCAGACCTGCTGGATCGGATAGACAAAAACAATCGGGATTGGCTAAAGTCTTGGGGTTGTCTAGTAATTCAACTTCCCCAAGCAGCAATTTGTCTCAACCCTGACTTCGCACACTACAACGGAATCTTTGCCATCGATTGTCCCAAACGCGAAGCTGCTCCTCTAATGCAAGAGTTGGTGGAGAAGATCAAGACCGAGTCGGGACAGCGGCCAACAGTCTGGCTGGACCGCTATTGCAAACCGGCTAGTCTGCCCCAAATCTTGAGCGAACTGGGGTTTCATTTGGCCTCAATCTCGTACACCATGTACGCAGAACCGACCGATGTTAAAGGTCGACCGGTCGCTGACCTTTCGTCTTTCTCAATTCGAGAAGTGGAAAACCCACTCGAACTCCGTCGTTGGATCGGCGTTTATTGCCAAGCCTTTGGTGTAGCAAACCAGACAAAAGAGACAAGACGCTGGGGGTTGGCTTTCCGCAAACAGCAGCTGTCGTTCTTCGCAGGTGTCCTTAAAGAGACAGACCAACCAGTAGTAACCGGACAACTGGAAACCACTCACCAGATCGGCGGTCTTTACAGCATCGGTACCAACCCTACGTATCGCCACCAAGGATTCGCTTTCACAATGACAGCGTATCTGGCGATAGCCGCCTCAAGGTTCGATCTTAAAGACATATATCTGATCGCCGAAAGCGAGGACAACGAACGGTTCTTCGATCGCTTTGGCTTTCGGGAAATCCTGCAGGTCCAAAACTGGCAGCAGAGTTAGAACGCGCAATCTACCCTTTGCGCGTTCCTCTTTTTAGAATGATATATTTTTTAGCTAAGTGAGGAAAGAATCTGGTCTTCAAGGGATTCCATGACTTGCGCGTCTTGAGGTTTTTCATGTTCGTAGCCAAGTAAATGTAAACAACCGTGGACAACCAGCATTTTCGCCATATCATCCACTAATGTGTCTTCTTTTGCCGCCCGCTCAATCAGTTGCGGGTAAGAAATAATTACATCACCGAGGTTTAAATATTTTGAAGGTGGGGTAATAAATTCTTTTGGTTTTCCGGTTTGTAAGGAGTAGGGAAAGGCTAAGACATCGGTTGGTTCGTCTACCCTACAGTACTCACGATTTAAACCACGCATCTTGCGGTCGCCGATGACGGAAATAGTAATCTCGACTTTTCCTTTTACCTTAATTGTAGAAAGTGTAGCTTCTGCGGCACGGCGTAGAAGGGTTTTTTTAATCGGATAGTGCGGTTCAACGAAAGGTGCAATTTTGTAATTCATGCTTTATTCATTTTGCCGGTAACGAAGCTTCCGCTCCAACGCTTCCTTGGCTTTTTTACGCTGAACAGACGGCTTCTCGTAAAACTCTCTTCGCCGCAGTTCTGTCAAAATGCCCTCTTGCTGGACCTTTTTATTGAATTTTCTAATAAGAGAATCAGCGCTTTCCCCCTCATTGGCTTTAACAATCGCCATATGATAAAAAGAAACACCCCCTAACTACTGAGAACTCCAAATGACAGAATAGATCGCTTCGCGTTCTGCATCAAGGGTTTCCAAGTACCAAATAAAATTAATCGGCCAGTAAATGAAGGTGCAAATGTGGTACCTCCTGATGTCTACCACCGTTAATCATTACCTGATAACCGCCCTCTAATTTTTGCTCTTTCACTATTCTTTGTATCACTTTTATAATATTTGTCAATAAGGAATAATGATTGTCGGATAAATCTAAAAATGACTCAATATGTTCGCGGGGAACAATCAGAAGATGGACCGCCGCCTTTGGATTAATGTCGCGGAAGACGAAAATATCCTCCTCTTTATGGACAAATTCCGTCGGAATTTCCTCGTTGATGATTTTGCAAAATATGCAGTTTGACATAAGTAATCCGAATATGTCGGTTTATTACCGCTATACGAGCATAGCGTCTTTGAACTAGCAAAAAATTATTGTTTATTTTTTGACTTCAAATCCTCAAGGACTTGGTAAGGTACTTTCAGGTAGAAATCTGCAAATCCTAAGTCTTTGCCAGCGCTGCCAAAACCATGATAATCGCTTCCGCCGCTCTCCGCAAGCTTCTTTTTTTGCGCAAGGTCTAGGTAATGTTCCACACAAACCCTGGTGTCCTCTTCATTTTCCCGGTGAGCGTAAACTTCCAAACCATCCAACCCTACCTTAACCAATTGATCTAGGTATTCATCGTCAAAAATCAACTTGCCGTTCTCTTTCTTCACCAAACTCCAGGCCGGATGAGCCAGTATTGCCATGCCGCCAACTTTATGGATCAGACCGATTGCTTCTTTTGGCGTAACAGTTTTTCTTGTCTCGTAGGCCAGGGCGCCGGGGATTAAGTACTTCACGATAAATTCGCCTGTCGAAGGAATCTTGCCAAAATCAGCTTTTAACTTTTTGCGGTTTTCCAAATCGTTAATTACTAACCAGGCGATGTGGGGCTGAACAATTGTCCCCCGGGCCAAGGCTCGCAAATCGCCAAAATTAATTAAATAACCAACGTTATTTAAATTTTTGATTACTTTTTTTGCTCGTTTTTCCCGCTCGTCTTGGAACGCGGCTAGAGCTTTTTGAAAGGCTTTATTTTGCCAATCTAAAAAATAGCCAAGAATATGAAACTCCGTGTCGGAGCTTGGGTAACTGCTGATCTCAACACTTGGAACCACTTCAACGCCAAATTTTTTACTGGCTGCGATAGCTTCCTTCAGCCCATCAATATTGTCGTGATCGGCAATTCCCACCGCCGCCAGATCAATTTCTTTTGCTTTTTTAACCAAATCGCTCGGGGAAAGCACTCCATCGGAGTAATAAGTGTGGGTGTGTAAGTCAATCAGTTTTGCCATCAGCTAATTGTACCCTTGGTGTCAATAAATTGTGGAAGAATTGGCTTAGATCAAGGTTTTTAATACCCGGCGTTATCCGCTTCTTCTTTGGTTTTGTGGATTGTACCGCTTGGGTGATGCGGTGGCGAGTAGGTGGTGATGATTTTTAGATCTTCCAGGCCGGTGTTTTTAAAATTGTGTTTCGTGCCTTTGTGCACCAAGACAATATCACCTTCTTCGATCGGCTGGGCTGCACCCTCCAAAATCGCCTCGCCACTTCCGGCAACAAAGTAAAGAACCTGATCTTCTTTATCATGGACCTCTTCACCGATTTCCCCGCCGGGCGGAATGCTCATGATCACAATTTGAGTATTGGCGCCGGTTTCGAGAACTTGGCGAAAGTCGGTATTTTCTCTGGCTTTACCCGCTACTCCTTTAATTAAACCTTTCATAGACAAAACTATTATATCAGGATTTTTGGTATTTTCAACCTCTAAAGCAGAACCCGCTCTTAGGAACGCTTGAAGTGATATAATTTTTAGGTCTATGACTGGTGAAGATTTTGAGCAGCTGGTGAACAAAGCTTTAGAAAACCTACCTATTTTCTTTAAAGAAAAGCTGGATAATGTGGATGTGGTGGTTGAGGAGTGGCCAAGCCAAGAAATAGCAAAAGGGCGCCTTTTGCTTGGTCTTTATCAAGGTGTGCCAAAAACCAAGCGTGGCACAGGCTATACACTGGCTCTACCAGATAAAATTACAATTTTTCAGGGGCCAATTGAACTGGTTTCAAGGGGAAATAAAGAAACAATCAAAAACTTAGTCATCGACACTGTTCAACACGAAATTGCTCATCACTTCGGCATTTCGGATGCAAGGCTAAAAGAAATCAAAAAGTAATAATACCAAGCCCCGTAATGGACTGTCGTAGTGGTTAGTTCGATTTCTTTTTGGGAGGGTAGTGAGTTCTCCTATTTGTTAAAGCTAGCTTACGTTCTTCTTTTGCTGCTAACTCCGCTTCGACTATTTTCTGGCATTCTCGATCAGGACAGACGTACATCGTCAATTTTGTTTTCCGGGAATCGGTGTTAATGAATTTTACTTTTCCCTTAATTCTTTCCTTTCCGCATCTTATACAGGGATTTGTTTCAAATTCCATGGATTAATTTTTGGGCAGGCCCCCGCTTTAGCGGGGGCCGGCTAAATTTTAATATCTTCGTTTTGGTCCGCGGTCACGAAAACCACCGCCGCCACGGTCAAAACCGCCACTTGGGCGTTCTTCTCTTGGTCGCGCTTCGTTGACAATGATATTCCTACCGGAGAGTTCTTTACCATTCAACTCTTCAATTGCCTTTTTCGCTTCTTCGTCACTTGCCATTTCGACAAAACCAAAGCCTTTTGAATTACCGCTATATTTATCAGTTATCAAGTTGGCTGATTCCACTTTACCCACACCGGCGAAAAGCTCTTCGAGCTGACCTTGCGTAACATCGTAAGACAGCGATCCGACAAATAATCGCTTTGCCATATTTTTCCTTTCTAGCAAAACTGACACGATTGCTTTGCGCCTTAAATCATCTCTATTTGGGGAAACCAAAGTAAGAAGAAGCTTAAGGGAATTGTAATGGGAAAATTATACCACAAAGGGGATCAGCAAAGCAAGCAAAAGAAAACTCCCGAGGGGTTTCCCGCTCGGGAGCCATGAATCGTCGAAGTACCACCTACTACTCCACCGGGGGCAAGGGAGGCCGTTGCTGTTGGCGAATCCTTCTTGCAACACTTACCCCCTGACTAAACGCCTGTTGGTTTCGCAATCTAGTCTGCTGCCTTCTTGCTCGCCTTGCCGCTTTACGCTTACCCCGCTCTTCCTTATCACCACGGCTAACAGGCTTTCCACGTGTCTTGCCAGTGAAGTGGCCTCGCTTAGCGCCAGGGTGGAAACGAGTCTTGCGTCTTCGACCATCTCCTTTAGTACCCAAACTACTCGCCTCCTACGGCTTCCATAGATCCAGACGGTAACACCCGGTCTCACGCAGCTCGAATCCTAGTGAGCGGTAAAGCTCATGGGCAGCGGTCCGTGTAGGGTTACTGGTTAGGTCGATTGTTGCAACGTCGTGCGATCTGGCCCAATCTAGCGCGGTCATGGTTAGACGTTTGGCAATCCCCAGCCGCCTGAACTCTTCGTCCACAACCACATCCTCAATCATCATTGAGGTCCTGGTCGGACAGTGGTAAACAACCGCCGTTAGCATCCCTACTACGCCGCTTTTTTCGTAAGCCAAGTAAAGCCTTGTTCCTTGCTGCCGGACGATATTGGCAAGCTCTTCTTGGCTAACTACCCGCGGGGTGCTAACAAGCTGGCTAAGAAGCTCGTTGATAGCCCCTACGATACCCTGACTGATTTCCTTGGCCTGTAAGGGCCTGATCTCTACCAATTGCTCTCCTCCGACTCCGTAATCGGCGGGATTATACCATACCAATATGAAATTTTCGCTATCGGATAATTTTTTACTTTTTTGGGGGGAGGGGGGCAAATAGATCGCTACTTCCAACCCTTTGTTTCGTAAGGGTTGTAAAAAACTGTTACATCGATTGTATCGAAGTTTTGAGTAATAGATTCTTCATTTCTTTCTGAAATTGTCACCAATTTAGTTTTTAAACTATACTCTTTCCATCGCAGTACATTTCCTGTTTTATCTGTTTCCATTACGTATACATTATCGGGCTTATAATTAGCTGCCACACTATCCTTTCGCCCAACATTGATATTTACATATTGGTAATGGTTGCCGGGATTAATAACAAATCCATATTTTGAAGCGTCATCAGGGTTAAAATAAAAAATTCCGTCTTTATCCGTTTTCACAACTGCCAAAGCTAATTTATCTTCAAGGCAAGGTTGGGGTGTAACCGAATTATCACAAATCCTTATTTGCCAGGAAGCGGCCGGCTTATTTTTTTCTCCATCGATCAATCTAAATTTAACTAAAGATGGGTAAGCAGTTACCGATTTTGATTTTATTTTATGAACCGTGGCAAGTGGTGAAACAAAGAAAGTCACTTCATTTGGAACGACTAATAGCGGCGGGCAATTTACGGTTCCCGAAACAAGCACACCGAATGGCACCTTTTTTGCAACCCCACCAGCGAAATCAGAAAAGTAACAGTAACTTGCAGTATCCCCGAATTTATCGACTATTGTCAGGTGTTTTGCTACTTTATCTTTGGCAACTTCTTTGGTAATCCAGGGTGACCAAGCAAGAATCACTAGAATTATTAGAACAAACGAAGCCAAAAATAGTTTTTTCATGATACAAGTTTAGCATTCTCCGTAATTAAATTCATTCGCTAATCGCGAAGGTAATTTAGGTACTTCCGAATGCTGCGACCACTCCGTGGGCTAAGCACTTGGAAAAGAAGTGGGCAAATTATTTAGTTTTGGAGAATTCGGTTTTTGGAATTCGAACGTAGTAATTGGACCCATTTGGGTAATCGTCGCTGTTTACCGAAAGCAAAAGGATGTCGGCATATTTTTCCGAAAGTCTTGTCCCCCCGCGAGGTGCGGCAATATACTCCAAGAATCAGAAGAATCGGCAAAAAGTTTTATACCCTTTCTAATACAATTGGTTCAAAATCCAAATCTTTTCCCCATTTGTTTTCAATTTTTGACTGGTCGCAATTACATTCAACCGACTAGGGTGTTTGAGATTTATTTGGTTAGCGGAAGGTTTGGTTAGTCCGTAAAAAGTTGTGTAAACATTTTTCCATAACGACCAGCATCGGCTACGCCAACGCCAACTCGTTTGAACTTGGGGTCAACTATGTTCTTTAAGTGGGCCGGGGATCTTAAAAAACTAATATGGGCAGTGAGAGCATCGGGAGCGTAGGAGAGATTTTCCGCCACGATGGTGAAGTAGATTCCTGCCGCTATCATTCTAGCACGTGGATCTTTTTTGTCTGGATCGGTGTGACCAAAATAGCCTCTTTCAAACATATCATAAGAGTGATCCTGCGCAACTTTTGCTAGCTGGCGGTCGGCGATAAGAGCTGGTAATCCTTGCCTTAGCCTAGTTTTATTTAGCATTTCCACTGTTTGCCCTTCTGATTCTACATCGGGAATTAGCGAAAGTTTGGGAAAGTGGAGCTTAACAAACTCTTTTTCACCTAGCTCTCTCGTGCTGAGAAGGGTGATACTTTCCGCGACTGATTGGGAAAAAGCAACGGTGAGGGGTTCGTTAAGACGGGTGGTAAAGGGAAGAATCCTTCCGAGCGTCTGCGACTGGGTCACCGAAGATTTAACGGCTGAGTTTGTGGGTAAGACAATGAGTAGGCTGGAGATAAAAATAATGATGATCAGCGCAGTTGCGATAGCCGGCCCGATGCCCAAATAGCGATTAAACCTTGAAAGAATCATTTTCATCGGCAGCTCCCTAAAAAAATGTCTTAGGACGATTATTGCCAACGTTTCATAAAGTACCCACAGGACAATAAATGAGAGAGTGTTAGCCGCGGTAGCGGGAAGGCGAATAATTCCTAACACGCTAGCAAGTAATGGGAAGGAGGTCATTGTTAAAGCTACCGAGAAAGCAAATCCTACAAACTCAAATAAATTTACGAGGAAACCTCGCCGCAAAACTAAAGCAGAGTAGCTCAGTAAAAAAATTATTACTACAACATCAAACCAGTTAAACACACCAACCATTTTTAGTCTATTTTAGTTTAGTGAAGTCTCCACGGCTGGATAATTCCTTAGCTGAAATATCAATGCCAGTGCCAGGGAAGAGAAATTACGTTGGTAACTAGTAAAATAGCAATGATAGCCACGACAACTAGCCCGATTGTTATCCACAGGGCAGTTCCTTTCGGCATTTTCCTCACCCCCTTTATTTTTCAAGTGGTACCTGATACAAAAGGTAAGTTATTTCTCCACGATTCCGATGCCTGTACCACCAACCGATACTACAATTTGGCCGTTTTTGGATTTGCTGTTTATAGTGATAGAGCTACCCTCTTTGTTAAATTTTATCGCATTTTCAATTAAATTACAAAAAAATGTGCTGGACCTATACATCACGTAACACTAGCCCCTGAATTACTTTTAACATACTCG
>MHCO01000047.1:6902-8719 GCA_001816645.1 Candidatus Woykebacteria bacterium GWB1_45_5 | reverse complement strand
CTATAAAAGATTAAAATGATTGTATGCTTGCTAAAGTGACTTCGGGGGCGACGGTTGGTCTGAATGCTGTGCTAATTACTGTCGAAGTTGATATTGCAGCTCAAAGCCTACCATCATTTTCTATCGTTGGGTTGCCTGACAAAGCAGTTGAGGAAAGCAAAGAAAGGGTGCGAGCGGCTGTAAAAAATGTTGGCGCAGAATTTCCGGCCAAAAGAATAATAGTCAACCTAGCGCCGGCTGATCTGCCAAAAGAAGGTCCCGCATACGATCTACCAATTGCGTTAGGGATTTTAATAGCTTCGGGTCAGCTTTCCGCTGAAATTGCCGATTCTCTTTTTATTGGTGAACTTTCTTTGGATGGTAGCCTTCGCTTTACTAGCGGAATTTTACCAGCGACAATACTTGCTAAAGAAAAAGACTTTAAGCGCATATTTATCCCAGCTGTAAACGCCAAAGAAGCAGCAATTGTTGATGGTTTGCGAGCGATGCCGGTGGAAAACCTGATTGATCTTTTTCACCACCTGGCTGGAAATAAAAGGCTAGAACCCCACCCGCAGATTGAAGTCGATTTAGCTAATAACAAAATTTACGAATTTGACATGAAAGAAATCCGCGGCCAAGAAACAGCCAAACGGGCTTTGGAGATTGCTGCAGCTGGAGCTCACAATGTTCTATTAAAAGGACCGCCAGGGGCCGGAAAAACACTGCTGGCTCGTGCTTTTCCGAGTGTTTTACCTCGTTTAACCTTCGAAGAGGCTTTGGAAGTGACAAAAATTTATTCGATTCTTGGTCAGCTTGATCCAGAAGAGCCAATTGTTAAAATTCGCCCATTTCGTAGTCCCCACCACTCCGCCAGTGCCATTGGTTTGATTGGTGGTGGCACTCATCCAAAACCTGGCGAGATTTCCCTGGCTCATCGTGGCATATTATTTTTAGATGGGTTTCCCGAATTTCCTCGGAGTGTTTTAGAAAGCTTACGAGGGCCGCTTGAAGATGGTGTTGTAACAGTTTCCCGCGCCGCGGCTAGCCTTTCTTTCCCTGCCAAGTTTACCTTGATTGCTGCCGCCAACCCTTGCCCTTGCGGATTTTTGGGCGACACAACCAAAGAATGTACCTGTAGTCCAGGACAGATAATTCGTTACCAAAAAAGACTTTCCGGTCCCATATTGGATCGGATTGACCTTCATGTTGAGGTGCCAGCGGTAAAGGTTGATAAACTAACTGGTGAAGCGGAAGCCGAAACTTCGGAAACGATTAGAGAAAGGACGCAAAAGGCGAGGGAAGCACAATTAAAGCGGTTTGAGAACACTGACTTAACTAGCAACAGTGAAATGGGACCAAAAGAAATTAAAGAATTTTGTAAGCTTGATCCCGATTGTTTGAATCTTCTCCGCGCGGCAGTGAGTAAAATGCAGCTTTCCGCCCGAGCTTATCACCGAGTTCTTAAAATCGCCCGAACGATCGCTGATCTAGAGGGGTCGGAAAATATCAACACCCAGCACATCGCCGAAGCCCTGCAATACCGAGCAAAGTTAGAAAGTTAAAAAAGAAATATAGCAACGAAAAACCCCCGAAGTTATTTAATTCAAACAGGGGGTTTTTCGTTAATGGTAAAATATTATTAGCCGCCAATTTTAAACATCTTCGTTCCGCAAGTTGGGCATGTGCCCCGAAGGGCTTTCTTACCGTTTTTCATGGTAACAGTCTCTGGATTAGCCACGTCTTTCTTGGCGCGGCACTTTACACAATACATTGAAGCCATATTGTCAGGTATCAGTAAGCAGAGAGCTGTAAGCTAAATAAGTGCTTACTGCTAG
>MHCO01000047.1:2745-6883 GCA_001816645.1 Candidatus Woykebacteria bacterium GWB1_45_5 | reverse complement strand
GTTTCACCTCCCTTCAAGAAAAATAAATAGTTCCGAAGCTAAATTTCGATTCCTAAAGTGCGTAGGATCAGCTTAGCAAAGCTAGAGTGAGTTGTCAAGTTCAAAGCAATTTCCAAAGCTATTGCGGCTGTGGCTAAGAGAGCAATTTTGCGTAGATCCGCTCTTACATAAGCATAATCATAATGCTGCACCGCTTCCTTTGCCGGTTGGGTAGGTGGTGTGTTTTTAAGATTTAGGCTGCTAATACTAAAACCCTGCTTGGTCTGACTTTCTTGTTTGACCGGCGGCTCAGGTTTAACTGGTTGAGGTGTGGTGGGAGCAGTGGTTTGCCGTGTTGCCAGCTGTTCTTTCATCCGGCGTAGCTGCGCCGCCATTTTTTCTTCTCGAGTTTTCTTTGGCATTCCGCAGATATGCTAGCACAAATTGACATCACGCGCAATATATTTGCTACTTGACTAATGATAGGCAAAATTTGTATTCTGTTGGGTACTAGTCTTGTTCAAACTAGCCTTAAACGTGCCCGATGTTTAGTTTAAAAGGTAGAGTAATTTACTGGAAGATCTTGGTTGGAATATTTGTGTTGGTTCTTATTGGAGTTTGGGGAGTGGTTGGGGTTTCGCTTGGTAAAAAAAGCACACAAGCGCAAGAAGCAAAATCACCATTTGGTACCTTGATAACAGAAAACGTCCCGGAGATCGCCGATTACCCGAATCCGATCAACGGCACCCTTTATACTAAAAGAGAAGCTAGCGCCTGGAAAGACAAAGTGCCATTGGCAATAATGGTAGAAAACTCAGTGGTAACCCGGCCGCAATCTGGCCTTTCCAAAGCAGATATTGTCTACGAAGCCTTGGCCGAAGGCGGCATCACACGGTTTGCCGCGGTCTTTTTGTCGCAGTCTAGCCAGGTTGGACCGGTGAGAAGCGCCAGGAAATACTATTATGATTGGATTCTGGAATACAAACCGGTTTTTGCTCATTGGGGAGGAAACGAGGGGGTTAGAGCAGCGGCTAGACAAGTTTTTGGCGCGAAGGATTTTGATCAGTTTGCCATCGGAGGCGCGGCTTTTTACAAAACCTGTTACGGCGAACATTGTGGTTACACCCACACCGACAAACTTTGGGCAGTGGCTGACCAAAAAGGGGTCAACAAGCCAGTTTCAATTGAAAGCTGGCAATTTAAAGATGATGCAGCGGCAAAACAACCCAATGCCTCGGAGGTGACAATCGGTTTCCAAGGTGACAGGGGTTATATTGTAGTTTGGCGCTACGATCCGGCAAGCAATAGTTACTTACGTCTTAATGGTGGGGCGGCCCATACCGACAAAGAAACTGGGCAACAAATCCGAGTAAAATCGGTGATTGTTAACTCTTTACAAAGCTTGGGTTATGAGATTGTTACTGGTGTAGCCAACCGTAACTTTAAAACGATTGGCGAAAATAATGTCAAGATTTTTCAAGACGGTGGTGTGATTGAGGGGGTTTGGAAGAAATCTTCACAGGAAGCAAGAACGCACTTTTTTGATAGTAGTGGAAAAGAAGTTGCCTTAAACCGTGGTCAGATTTGGATGGAAATGGTACCGGCTGGTTCAGCAGTATCATTTAAGTGAAAAGCAAAAATTAAAGATTAAAATTCAAAGATAATTGTAATAGGTGAACTGCCCAAGATTTCGGGAGGAATAATGGATAATTTAAATTTTGTTGCTGGACAGTTGCGGCCCCTGCTCATCTCGAAAACAAGGGCTAAGCTTCTAGCGGTATTTTTAAATAACCCGGGTAGAATTTTCTATGTCCGGGAGCTTGTTCGGGCGGTTGGTGAACAGATCAACGCGGTACGAGCCGAACTAGCTCGGTTGGAAAAGGCAGGTATGGTAAGCAGCGAAGCCCGCGCTAACCGAAAGTTTTTCGGTTTTAGGAAGGAATATATTTTTCAACCAGAGCTTGCCAACATCATCGCTAAATCAAGCGGTTTGGGTGGTGACATAATCGCTGAAAGAAATAAGCTGGGGAAAGTAAAATACGCTACTTTGTCTGCGGGTTTTATTCGCCGTCGACCAGTCGGTGCTTCGGACGTGGATTTACTGATAGTGGGCAATGTAGTTTTACCGCAATTAGCCGCTTCGGTTAAAAAAACGGAAGATGAAATTGGCCGGGAGATCAACTATACGGTGATGAGCGATGATGAATTTACTTTTCGGAAAAGAAGGAAAGACCCTTTCGTCATGAAAATACTTGAGAATGCCGGAGTGGTTTTAATTGGTGATGAAGAAGATCTCCGCCACTAGGGGTTAATAAATGCTAAAAAACCCAAGAATCGTTTTACTGGCTATTATTGTTTTGACAATCCTTGCTTTGGTTGTTGACTGGCCGAGAGTTCCGGTGAAATTTGCCCTCGGCCCGTTTAAAGTCGATACAGTCCTTGCTGGTCCTCAGCTTAACCTAAAATTATTTGGGGTTAGCCTCCGACGCGATATGGATGTTAAGCTGGGTTTAGATTTGAAGGGCGGAACCAGCCTTACACTCCGGGCAGATGTAAGCGATATTGATGAGGCAGATCGGGGTAAGGCTTTAGATGCGGCTAAAGAAGTTATTAGTCGGCGGGTCAATTTCTTAGGTGTGACTGAACCGATTGTTCAAACTTCCAAGGTGGGTGGGGATTATCGAATAATTGTTGAACTGCCTGGTGTCAGTAATGTTGAAGAAGCAAAACGTTTGGTCGGTCAAACTGCCAAGCTAGAATTTCGCGAGTTTACCGACTCAGAGGTTCCCCCAGGTACTATCCCAATGCTGGAAAACACCAAACCAACTGGAATATCTGGTAAGGATCTTAAAAGTGCCAATCCCGATTTCCAGCAGACTAGTGGTACAGGCGAAAAAGGCGGTCCAGTGGTACGATTTACCTTGCGGGGCGATTCAGCCAATAAATTTCGCGAGGCGACGAAAAGATTAATTGGTAAACCACTGGTAATTTTTTTGGATGATGTGGCGATTTCCGCACCAACCGTCCAAAGTGAAATCGGCGAGGAAGGAGTGATTACTGGTCTCACAGCGGAAGAATCAAAGCGACTAGCAATTCAGCTTTCGGCTGGAGCATTACCGGTTAAAAAAATAGATATTATCAGTGAAAAAACTATTGGTCCAACCCTAGGAAAGACTTCGATTGATCGCAGTATTGTCGCCGGTGCTGTTGGTATCTTTATTATCGCTCTTTTTATGCTTGCTTATTACGGCTTACCCGGCCTTTTGGCTGACGCAGCTTTGTTACTTTACACCCTTTACGTTTTAGCTTTGTTTAAAATAATTCCGATTACACTAACTTTAGCTGGAATTGCTGGTTTTATTCTTTCGATTGGGATGGCAGTCGATGCGAATATTTTGATCTTTGAAAGGATGCGGGAAGAGTTGCGGGCCGGCCGAAACCGGGCTCAGTCGATTGAAATTGGATTTACCCGGGCGTGGAGTTCGATTCGCGATTCCAATGTTAGTTCGCTTATCACTTGTACTATTTTGTTTTGGTTTGGCACTGGACCAGTTCGCGGTTTTGCTCTCGCCTTGGCAATCGGTATTTTAGTTTCAATGCTCACTGCTATTACGGTGACCAGGACCTTTTTGAGATTAGTTTATAGAACTTAGGGTTGCTAGCGGGTCGTTCGCACCCTTTTATTGCTGTTTGCTGCTTTCTGCTCACTGCTTGCTGACTATGTTGTGGGATGTAGTAGGGAAAAAATTTTGGTATTTTGCCTTTTCCGGGTTGATCATTGTCCCCGGCATTTTCGCTTTGGCAATCTGGCACCTAAATCTTGGTGTTGATTTCACTGGCGGTACTCTGCTGGAGCTTGGCTTTGAAAAACAAATTGATAAAAATGCTCTAGCGACAAGAATCAAAGAAAAGGGAGTCGAGGTTGCTTCAATTACGCCAACCGCGGCCAATACTTACTTAATACGGACGAAACCGCTAGATGACGCCAATCGTAAAGCAGTTTTGAAAGCAGCGGAAGATGAATTTGGCGAGGTAAACCAGGTAAGTGTCGAAACTATTGGACCGGTTATTGGTGCAGAATTGTTACGAAAATCAGTGATGGCAATCGTAATCGCTTCCCTGGCAATTGTTTTATACATCGCCTTTGCTTTTCGCAGTG
>MHCO01000047.1:2557-2676 GCA_001816645.1 Candidatus Woykebacteria bacterium GWB1_45_5 | reverse complement strand
TGGTGATTGGTGTTTTTGCCATTTTAGGCTACTTCTTAGGGGTCCAAATCGATACTCTTTTTGTTACAGCACTTTTGACGATTATTGGTTTTAGCGTCCACGATACGATCGTTGTCTTT
>MHCO01000047.1:0-2529 GCA_001816645.1 Candidatus Woykebacteria bacterium GWB1_45_5 | reverse complement strand
GAGTGGGGGCCACCTTTGCCGATACCGTGAACCACTCAATCATGCAAACGCTAGATCGCTCTATTAATACCTCACTTACGGTTGTCTTGGTTCTGCTTGCTGTCTTTTTATTCGGAGGAACCAGTATCCGTTGGTTTACTGTTGCCCTTTTGGTCGGGGTGGTTTCTGGTACGTACTCTTCTATCTTCAACGCCGCACCTCTTCTAGTTCTTTGGCAGGAGTGGAGTGAGAGGAGGAAGCGTTGATGGTTGGAGATTACGAAGTAGGTAGTCGTTATCCAAAACCAGGAGAAAAGGTAAGAGTCGTTCAGAAGAAAGATTATTCCTCGGGAAAGCTTACTGAAGGGGTCGTCAAAGATGTTTTGACCAGCAAGCGCTTCCATCCACGTGGCCACAAGGTCCGATTAACTGACGGGACAATCGGCCGGGTCCAAGAATTTACCGACAAAGCAGAGCAAGAACCAGCAACTCCTCGGTTTCTGCCTGCTTCTTACACCCCTTCCGAGGATGATTTAGTTTAAATCCCCGACCTGCTTTTCGGGTTTTGTTTTTGATGTTTAATTAGACTGGTGTAGCCTTTTTGCTTGTTGACTTTTTTAGACAAAAAAACATACTGGATAACAAAGACGGACGGAAGAGGGAATATTTATGAGGTATATTTTAATTGCAGCTGTAGTTTTGCTGACTTTGGGAGCGATAATCTTTTATGGTTTTATGGCCAACGAATCGCAGCCCACAACCAATACTAGCGAGACAACCAAACCAAATACCGTTTCGATAGAAAGTTTTTCTTTTAAACCAAGTGAGATCACGGTAAAGGCCGGAACGGAAGTAACTTGGATGAATAACGATTCAGTTACTCACACAGTTACTTCTGACACTAATGCTTTTGAGAGCGGCGAGCTTGCAGCGGGTGAGACTTACAAACACACCTTTGAAGAAATTGGTACCTTTGCCTACCATTGTACGCCCCACTCTTCAATGACGGGAAAGGTTACCGTTCAATGAGCTTACCCGATCCAATCATTTTCTCAAAGCCCCTTCATGTTTGGTTAGGGATTTTAACCCTTTTGCTTTTAATAATCCAAATTTCGTTAGGTATAGCCATGGTTAAAACAGCCCGCAAGAATCTTTATCGGATTCATACTAAAGTAGTCTGGATGGTTCTAATTATTGTGGCTTTAATCCACGCTTATTACGGCTTCCAGATTTATTTCTTAAAGTAAAAACCTTTTAGGCTTAATTTTCGGCGGTGAGTCATATTTAACCATGAATAAATCCCTCCTTAGAAAGAATTGTTAAGGGGTTTGCGAATCACAGGTGCATCGAAATTCTCGAACTGCTTGCCGAATCGCCAGAGCTTCCCTTGATTGAAATTTTCGAAAAACTAAAAATAAATTTCAAGATCGCTATTGAACATATCCGCTGCCTAGCGATTGCTGGATTGGTTATGAAACGCAACCAATGAGCAAATGTTCGCCACAAACTTTCCCTGCAAGGCAGCCCATCCTCAAATTCTCCTTCTACTTCAGTAAATTCAGGATAAACTTATTCTCTCATGGTAGACTAAAGCACAGGACAAATGAGAACATTAGAATACCAAAAAGAACGTGTTGTTTAAGAAGGTGTTTAGTAGGTGAGAGAGCTGATGTAGTTGACTAGTGTGTTGGCGAAATTTAGATTGATTTCAACATCCTTTATTTTTACTACTTGGGTAGAAGCACCAAGGGATGTTGTAACCGCTTCCTTTACCCCGATTACGAATATTTCCATTTTGTTGGAGACTTCGTCTTTGTAACCAATCTCAAAATACATTGCCCCGTCAGAGGTGTAGGAAAAGTCGTTTTCGTTGTACTTCAGATCACTGCTCAAATAGTTACTGCCCCTTAGGGTACTTAATAAATCTGAGAAAGATTCGCTAGCCGGAGGTTTGTTTTTATCGATTTCATATAGTTGGATCGCGTAGGCAAAAACGACTGCTTTGTTTTGGTTATTTTGGACTAGCTTATTTTCCTTGGAGTATAATTTCTTTTCTGAGTAGAAGTCTAAAGCTTTGGTATAGCTTGCGTAGGCGTCCTTGATTTTAGTTGTATTAGGCTTTGCTTTTGCAGACAACTCCATGAACGGATTTTGGAGAGCACTTATGGAATCTACAAAGCTAGCCCCGATCTCGGTAAGTTTGGCTGCTTGGGACATATCACCTTCAGAAAGCCCCTTGATTGCTAAATAATACTGGCCAAAGACAGTTTTGAAAGCCGCAAAAGCTTTATAAGAATCCGGGTATTCAGCGGCGAGTGTATCTTGACCTTCGAATTTATAACTGTCTTTACTGTATTTTTCCAAAGGAGCAAGCTGAGAGAAGTTTTGAGTAAGGGCCGCCATCGCTTCCTCCTCCGTTTTTGCACTTGCCAGCGTTAAGGTATGGCCATATAAAACCGCAGTATCGCCGATGACTTGTAAGCTATTATCGAAAACCGGCTTTGTTTTAACCATGAAATCATAATCGGCTTTCCGAGCCGCTTTGTAAGCG
>MHCO01000046.1:12990-13968 GCA_001816645.1 Candidatus Woykebacteria bacterium GWB1_45_5 | reverse complement strand
CATCAAACGCCTCCAATACTCCCTCTTTTGAGACAGCTCTTTACTAATATTACTTAATGTCCTATAATATGTAGACTTCTTACTGGAGGAGAGAAATGATCGGAGATGATACACTGACCAAGATTCTGGACAGGTTCCACCGCGAATGGGGGTACGCAGCAGGCATGGAGAAGATTCTGGGGTTCATTCCTGGAGCAAAGTCATTTCCGCCCTACAAAGTTCAAGTGCCCGAAGGGAAAGTCAGCATAGTGGACACCTACTTCGGGAAGCGTGAGTCGGGAGGTATGGCCGTCGCTTCTCTAAACGACGTTCCGTTCCTTCTGATCCAATACCATGGTGGTGAGACACCAAAGGTTCCAGACGAAGCGGTACGAGAGATCAGCGACTTCCTCAAAAGAGCAATAGTTTGCTCACCGCTAGCCCGCCTGCCAAACATGCTGGGCCCACACATATTCTACGAGGAAGATCGCTACGGCTACGCGGGCTACGCGATTGGAAATATCTGGGACCTAACCTGGGCAGAGATCATCTACAGCAAAGGCGGTGAACGCGACCTACGCTTCTTGTACGAAGGGCCAACGGCGGAGGAGAGGTTTATACACACTATGGCCTACGGCCTGCGGGACGCAGGGCAAGACTTGGCCATCTTCTACCACGTTCTAACCCATCAGCGAATCAGGTAGCCTGAAGGGTTTGAGAGCAGTAAGACGGCGCTTCTCACAACGAGAGGCGCCTTTCTCTTTATTCGAGGCCGAACTCGGAGAGGTCGATTTTCATCGGGCCTTTTTCGAAGAAGTCGTTGACTGCTTGAAGAACTTGGGAAGGAAGCACACGGGCTTTTAGTAAATAGCTTTGGGCGCCAATTTCAATTGCTTGTTTAATAATTGATCCTTGACCAAGGTTGGTCAGTAAATAAACCGGTGTCTCTTTATTGGGGAAAGTTGGTGCTCGAATTTCTTTAAGAGCATCGATGCCTGT
>MHCO01000046.1:4545-12971 GCA_001816645.1 Candidatus Woykebacteria bacterium GWB1_45_5 | reverse complement strand
TCCAGCAAAATCAGATCGTACCGATCGGCCTTAGCCATTTCCACCCCTTCTAAACCATCAGTGGCATTGGCGACGTCATAACCACCTTTTTTTAGTTCTCGCGAATAAATATCGCTAACAAAAACATCATCTTCAATTAGCAAGATCTTACGTGCCATAAACCTCCTTTGGGACGTTTGATATTCCTTATTTTATTATTACAAAATATCAACCAAGCGTCTAGTCCTTTTTCTATAATAACACAAAAGCGCCAAATTGAAACTTACAGCCGATACTGTTATTCTAAATATTGTGCAGGAAATCTCCCTTAGCATTAAACCGAAAGAAGATAAACTAAAAACCATCGTCGTTAGTTTAATCTTTGTTATAATTTTTGCCCTAGTTGCTTTTACCGCCGGTCTCCAATTGGGTAAGACAGGGCAATTTGCAACAATTTTAAAAACCGAACCTGTCGCCACAAAATCTGCCGCTCCCACTGGTTGGCAACTTCTTGACGAGGCGGGATTTTCGATTGCTTATCCAAAGGATTGGGAGGCGAAAGCAAACCCGGCGGGCGAGCCGGAAGGAGCAAAAATTAAAAGTATCGGCGGAAAGGTAGAACTATGGCTGCTCGTCGCAAAACCATACACTTTCTCCGAAGAACAAGCGGGCAAACAAACCGGGAAGAACGAAGGAAAAATGAAGGTGGACGGTCGGGAAGGAACCCTTGCCGAATTTACCTACGATACTGGTGGCTACTATTTGGTTGTCGAAGTACCGGCCACCTTAACAGCGCCAATGGTGACTTTCTGGGCCACCGCTGGAAATGACGATTACAAAAAGGTCGTTTTAGACATCATCAATTCCTTCCAATCAAAGGTGGAGACGCAAAAGGCGAAATGACCAAAGAACTCGTTTTTTCGACAAGCAAAAAAAGGCAGCTGATCAACATTACCAACGAAGCGCAAAAGGCGGTCGGTGAATCAGGGGTCGAAGAAGGTGTTTGCTTGGTCTTTGCACCCCACGCTACCGCTGCGATATTATTAAATGAAGATGAGGCTGGATTTAAAGAGGACGTAGAAACGCTACTTCAAAATTGGATTCCCGAGGGTAACTGGCAGCATAACCAGATTGATGATAACGCCACCGCTCATCTTGCCTCTGCCTTCATTGGTCAATCAAAGACCATCCCAATCGTGGATGGAAAATTAAAACTAGGAACCTGGCAAGAATTATTTTTACTCGAACTAGACGGCCCCCGCCAAAACCGGAAAATAGTCGTTACTTTCCTCGCCGCTTAAAAACCCACTTGCTAAGCAACGGCCGAGGCTTTAGACTAAAAGCGATGAAAAGGTTCCTGCTAACTGCCTTTATCTTACTAGTCTTAGGTGTTCTGGTCGGTGGCTCGATCTTTACCCTCTGGCGAGTCTACAAGCAAAGATCTCTACCAGAACCACCCCAAAAGAAAGTCACTGAGGAAGAATTAAAAGCAAAAAGAAAAGAAAAACAAGAAGTTTTAATTGAAACTATAAAAGAAATCTTTGTCCAAGAATCTCCAAGCACCTCTTTTTCTCTTGGAGTCTACGATCTAAACCACAAAGAATATTTTGGCTACAACGATACTAATCTCCAACACGCTGCTTCGGTTTCCAAAGTCCTCACTGCCGTGATGCTACTTGATAAAGTCGACCGCGGTGAGATGAAACTTTCTGATCCGATGGGCAATTACACTGTCGAGTTTCAGCTGGAAAAACTAGTCAATATAAGCAACGAGCCTTCCTGGGCTCTTATTGATGAAAAACTAGGCGTTGATACACAAACTGTCTTCGCAAAAGAAAGATTAGGACTAACCGGTGTAGATATGAAGAACAATCTAATGACAGTGAAAGACGTTACCACACTTCTAACAATGCTTGCTCAAGGGAAGGTTTTGTCGGAAAGTTCTCGAGCCAAGCTGTTTTCTTACATGCAAAAAACGGAAAGTGAAGATCTTTTTTCTCCGGCCTTATTCAAAGCCAATGTCACCTTTTATCATAAAACCGGCAAATACTTAGGCGAGGGGCATGATGCAGCGATTGTTAAGCATAGAAAGAATCCGTTTGTTTTGGTTGCTTTTAGCGATAACAACACTAGCCCAGATTTGATCGCTCGCGGAAAGACCTTAACCAAAGTAGCCGAGACTGTTTTAGAGTATTTTAATGAAATAAAGTAATGAAAGGAGGTGAAAAAGATGGATAAAAAAACGCTTAGCTTCGGGCTTATAGTTTTGTCACTAATTGCTGCGGTCCTTGCAACTATAGATTTCATATCAAAAACTAACGAGTGGGCCCCTCTTGGTCTTGGTGCAGACTCCTGGCTCGGGGTAGCAATTGTTCTTACTGTTTACGCAATTTATGTCAAACAAAGCTAAAGAGCTGGGTAGGTTTTGACGGAATCATCAGATGAAATTATCTTTAGGCGATATCACGCAAATATCTGCCGACGCTATCGTTAATGCTGCCAATACAAAACTGCAACACGGTGGGGGAGTAGCCGCAGCGATTGTGCGGGCTGGTGGCGAAATTATCCAAGAGGAAGGTGATGATACTGGTTGGTGCGATATCGGCAAAGCGGTGGTAACTGGTGCCGGAAAACTACCAGCAAAGTGCGTAATCCATGTACCAACAATCGATTACACTACTGGCAAAAAAGCTAATCTCACCGATATTAAAAAAGGCGTTTTAGCCGCTTTGGAAATCGCTAAAAATACGGGTTGCAAGAGCGTTGCTTTTCCACTTTTAGGAGCCGGTGTTGTCGGGTTACCAATAAACGAAGTTGCCAACGCGATGAAAGAAGCTGCAGATTCTACTCCAGAAATCGATTCAATTCTAGTGGTCCGCTCCCAACAAGATTACGACTTTGTCAAAAATCATTTCTAGACCTTGTCCTTGTTTTTTAATTTTATACTTGTTAGAATTGTCAAAATGAAACGACAAGGGGGAGAGTATTGACATGTTGGTCGATGAAAACATTCGGATTCAAGGCGGCTCCGAGGTAGGGATCACTGTCACGCTGCCAACCGGGAGTCTCCGGTTCGATGAGACAAATCGACTCTGGGATCCCTTGGGGGATTTTAGGGCAATCTTAACTGCACTCACCAAACTAAACCTGAGAGGACAATGGTCCGCTCTAAAGGCTCTCGAGGGTGGGTTGGCCTCTGCCAGAGCAACCGTAGAAACCCTGGAAACACACGCTCGGCAAGATCGTAAATTGGATTAAGGTGGGTGCTCACCTGGCACATCATCGAACAAGTAGGAGGCCCTGATGGAAGAGTTAACCCTAGAGGAGATGAGAAGGCGGGGTCAAATCGCTCTTGATTTCGCCAGAGAGCTTCGCGAGGAAGCTGAGAGCAACGACGAGCTGTGGTTTCCAAGCTCCTGCGACACCTACCTTGCCCGAATACCAAGGAGTGGGTTTATCAACCGCCTTAAGTATATCCTCGCCTGGTTATTAGCCCCGTAGGAGGAATGAGAGGAAACCTGATCTTGATCTGAGGGCAGTAAGTTAAAATACTGCCCTCTTTCGTCGTGATAGTCCCAAATAGGATAAAGGGCCCGGCCGGACCAAAAGGTCAAAACCGAGCCCAACGTGGTCGACAACCTACTTGACTACATGCGCTACTTAGCACTCTTGTAAGCAAGGAACGCACAGCCAAGACTGCTGTCAAGGTCTCCCAACTTCCAGTAGGAGGGTAGCGATTTCGCAGACCAAACTAGCTGGTGGCTTTGGCGAAATTGCTTTCCCCGCTTCGCTAATCCACACCTCCTTCCTCCGCAGAATCACCCTCCAACCACTTCTAGTTCCTTTCTCAAAAGGCTTGGGGGAGAAGGGTCACCTTAAGCGGTCACGAAAACGCCGGTAGTTCGACCACGACCTTACGATTGCGGTCTGCGTCTCCCCGCCATCAGACGTACCACCGGCTATTACGACGACCTCTCTTCTTGGCAACCCTTCTCCCACCAAGTGGCGAATTTTACCAGCTTATTTTGTCCAGATCAATAAACAAGCCAGGTCTAACCAGACCGCTAAAGATAGCTTATACTAGTAGTTAATGACCAAAGTTCTGCTGGTAATACTGCTGGTTTTAGGCACCTTTTTCGCTGTTTGGTATTTCTTTTCAAAGGAGGAACCAGTGGAAAAAACAAAAAAAGAAGGACCAATAATTTTCTTTGGTAACAGTTTAACTGCTGGGGTTGGGGCAGGGGAGGGAGAGGATTTTCCCTCTCTGGTTGCCAAAGAATTAAATTTAAGCAATGTTATAAATGCTGGGGTCTCCGGTGACACTACGGAAACTGCTTTAGCAAGATTAGAGGCCGATGTTTTAGACAAAAATCCATCGCTGGTAGTCGTGGAGCTTTCCGGTAATGATTTTTTGCAACAACTGCCGGTAGAAGAAACGATAAAAAACCTTGATTCGATTGTTAACCAGATCCGAAAAACCGGTGCAGCCGTCGTTTTAGTCCATATTAAATTCCCGCAAAAATCTAGTGAGTACGAGGCCGGATTCAAAAAAATTGCCAAAAAATACAAAGCTACTGTGGTTTGGGATGTTCTTGATGGAATAGCTGGCAATCCCTCGCTAATGGCCGACGAAATCCACCCAAACAACGCCGGCTACAAAATCATGGCGCAGCGCATCGCCAAAGTCTTAAGAGAGCTTCTTCAACCCCATTAGCTTTTCAAGGCACCCCTTGCGAGGCCAGTTTGATTTTTTTGAAAATTTGACAACAAAAAATGCAGCTAACGCTGCTGTCCAGATCGCTCTTTTCAGCTTTGTTAGCTGCAAGGAACTTTTACAACAAAAATTTCTCAGAGTCAACGAACAAGCAACAAAATGTTCTCTTTCGATATATTATTCGCCACCTCTGCTTTCACATAACTTGTTTGTATTACATGCTAGATATAGTCGTCTTCGTAGGAGCGAAGCGACGTAGAACATAAGAGTACCCCCGACCTTGGTCGGGGTTACGGGGGTGGTCTATTGTTTCTCTTCGAGATATAATTCCTCCAATGACCAACCCACCAAAATCCAAAATCTACACCCGCGTTGGCGACAAAGGTGAAACAACCCTCGTTTCTGGGATTAAAGTTCGCAAAGACCATCCAAGAGCAGCCGCTTACGGCAGTGTCGATGAACTTAATTCCAGTCTCGGGGTGAGTAACTTATTCATTAAAGATCAAAAAATCCGCAAGACCCTTCAAAATATCCAAAACGAACTCTTTAATATCGGTGCTGAACTTGCTGATCCAAGAAGAGTAAAGAAAATGAAATTAGAGAAGTCTTCAATTGAAGAGTTAGAACGATTTATCGACCAACATGATGCAAAACTTTCGCCGCTGCACACATTTATTCTTCCAGCTGGTGAAAAATCAACTACCTTTTTACAACTAGCCAGAGCGGTCTGTCGCCGAGCGGAAAGAGAAGTGGTTAGCCTCGCACGGAAAGAAAAAATTAATCCCAATATTATTGCTTATTTAAATAGGCTTTCTGACCTGCTTTTCGTTCTGGCCCGCTATTTAAACAAAGGGTCCGGGAAAAAGGAAATACTTTGGAAAAAAGTTTGATACAACAATTTATGACAAGGATCAACCTAATCAAAATATTGGCCAACCTGCTACTACTAACGGCGGTTATTGGAATACTATTTGTCAGCGCTAAAAGTTTTAATACTAGTGTCCAGCTAACTGATAAACCCGCAGCAAAAGTCCCACCGCCAATTCCAAAAGTTAGCCTAGAATCAATTTTCACCAAACCCAACGCCCTCAGCGCTTTGGACCAAAAGAATCTGGTTACTTTAATCGGCACCGGTGACGTCATTCCTGCCCGTGGAGCAAATTGGCCGGCTACCAAAAG
The DNA here is from genome assembly GCA_001816645.1 of Candidatus Woykebacteria bacterium GWB1_45_5. Classification (GTDB taxonomy): domain Bacteria; phylum Patescibacteriota; class Microgenomatia; order Woykebacterales; family RBG-16-39-9b; genus GWB1-45-5. Next base: position 7,099 of record MHCO01000046.1, on the reverse strand, counting down.
TGGTGATTTTAGTTACAATTGGAAGCAAACGGCCGATTTTCTTAAAAAAGCTGATATCACCCTAATTAATCTAGAAGCCCCATTAAGAAAGGGTTGCCCGCTAATGACCGAAGGGTTTACTTTTTGCGGTGATGCCCGGCACATACAGGGAATCTTATTTGCTGGAGTTGACTCTGTCTCTTTAGCTAATAATCACATCGGCAACTTTGGCCAAGCCGGAATTGATGAAACAATCAATTTGCTGGAAACTAACAAAATCGGCTGGAGTGGTTCCGGCCATCTCGATATCCAAGAGCGAAAGGGCATCAAGTTTGGTTTTCTCGCTTACAACGGGGTTGGCGCTACTTTTGACCGGGAAGGTATAGCGACAGAAATTAAAGAAGCTAAAAATAAGGTTGATGTTTTAATTGTTTCAGCTCATTGGGGAGCCGAGTACGAACTTATTCCCCAAAAAGGGGCAGGTGTCGCCCCTGACGATCCACGCGAAATCGGCCACTTAATAATCGACTCCGGAGCCGATCTAATAATTGGTAACCACCCACATACTGTCCAGGGGGTTGAGCTATACAAGAATAAACTAATCACCTACGCCCACGGCAATTTTATTTTCGATCAAACTTGGAGCCAAGAAACCCAAGAAGGAGTAATAGGGGAGTACACTTTTTACTTGCCCACCGAAGCCTCAGCGAAGGAGGGCGGAATACAACTAGTCAATGTGAAATTCTACCCAATCCTTGTCGACGGTTCCTATCAACCCCGATTCTTGAGCGAAAAAGATGGTCAACACATCCTCGACCGGATGCTCCAATCTTCTCAGCTAATTACTTCTCCAAGTCAGTAACTAAGTTCCAAGGTCCGACCTTCAGGCACAACTTTGTGAAATTAAATTCAAGTGTCTGACACTTGAGTTCTAATATTTGCAACGCTAAAACCTACCGACTTCTTTTTTTTGCCTCTTTTTGCCTTTTTCTTTTTTAGTCCACGAAGTGGTCGCAAAGCGCGAGAGTGTACAAATTAATAAAGCTATGCTTTAATTCATTTGTTTACGGAGCGATTTACTTTTGGTAAACTATACTCATGAGCTTTAAAATCTGTGTCTCCGGGGCGGCAGAAGGGGATTGCCTCAACCCTGAAACCATCGAAAAAGCAGAAAAAGTAGGCGAAGCAATTGCTAAATCTGGCGCTGTCCTTGTCACTGGAGCCACTACCGGCATCCCTCATGCCGCTGCTAAAGGTGCTAAGAAAGAAAATGGCATATCCATCGGCTTTTCACCAGCCGCCTCGCGAGCTGATCACATGAAGCGTTACCATCTACCAGTAAATTACCTAGACCTAATTGTTTACACTGGCTTTGGCTATTCAGGAAGAAATCTGATTTTAACGCGCAGCGCTGATGCCGTGATAATTATCTGTGGACGGATCGGTACTTTAAATGAATTTACGGTTGCCTTCGAAGACCGGAAACCGATCGGGATCCTGGAAGGTTCAGGTGGAATGGCTGACGAAATCGAGGACATTACCAGAATCGCTCACAAACATCAGTGTCAGGTACTTTACGAATCCAATCCGAAAAAAATTGTCGAAGGTTTGATTGAGGATCTAAAGGAAAGATACAAAGAAGATAGAGAAAAGCTAACTCCAGTGCGAACCATCGAAAACCCGGAATGATTAATAATGAAGGGGGGTGGCGATTATGAAAGAAACTCTAGTCGGTACTATCACTCATTATTACGACCATATCGGCGTCGGGGTTGTCAAAGTCTCGGCTAGCCTAAAGGTAAGTGACAAAATCCACATCAAGGGGAAACCGGCTGATTTTACTCAAGAAGTAACTTCCATGCAGGTTGAACACCAACAAATAGAGAAAGCCAAAAAGGGCGATGCGATCGGCCTGAAAGTGGCCCAAGAAGTCAAAGAAGGCGACGAGGTTTACAAAGTAGAGGAGTAAAACTAGTAGTTTGTAGATAGAGTTCGCCGTTTGAAATTAGATCTTTCAACTTTTACCTTTTGACCTTTAACTTTTTACTTTCTATTATGTTTATCGGTATAGACATTGGCGGCACCCATACCCGGATTGCTACCGGCGGAAGGGGAAAAATTAAAAAGCGAGCCGATTTTCCCACCAAAGAATTTCAGACTAGTATCCAAGAAATAAAAGAGGCCGCAGAGAACCTTTCCCAAGGTGAGACGATTAAACGAATCGGTGTCGCAGTTCCCGGCCCTTTGGACATGCGAACTGGAAAGTTACTTGGCTCGCCTCATTTAGTTGGCTGGAACAATATTGAAATCGCTGACATTTTTGCCAACCTTTTAAAAACCGAAGCCGTCGTTGGCCACGACGCTTCAGTAGCCGCCTTGGGCGAATTTCGCTTCGGTGCTGGCAGAGGCAAAAACCCAATGCTTTATATCACTGTTAGCACTGGTATTGGTATTGGTTTAATCGTTGGTGGAAAAATTTTCAAGGGTATCTATAACCCAGAGGCCGGACATCAAATTTTGGGCAAATCCGGCACCAAATGCACCTGCGGCCAAGAAGCTGACCTAGAAACTTATG
>MHCO01000046.1:0-4536 GCA_001816645.1 Candidatus Woykebacteria bacterium GWB1_45_5 | reverse complement strand
GACGTGGAGGGAACACAAGTTTGGGCTGAAGCAATGGAATGGCTTGGAATCGGCGTAGCCAATATGATACTTCACTACGCTCCTGAAATCGTCATCATTGGTGGTGGTATGACTAAACACAAAGATCTTTTTTTTCCACCGCTTGAGGCTTCGTTGAAAAAACATCTCCACCAAATCCCTCCAGTCTCGATTGTTCCATCTGGCCTAGGACAAGATTCAGGAATTATTGGCGCCATCACTTTAGCCGAAGAGGGTTATTAAAAAGGGTAATAGTAATTTTTATTATATTGACACTCTGTTGTTAGTTTCTATACTTAAGCTGCGATGGAAAGCTGTCCCCTAAAATATTTTAAGAATAGGGAAGCCTGCCTCCCGAAGCCTTGTGTGAAGGGAGGTGAGGTAAGTTGAATCGAGAAGCAACCCCTTACCTTGCCGAACTTATCGGAACTTTTAGCTTTGTTCTCCTCGGCGCTGGGGCAATAACCGTAAACAATGCCAACACCGGCACTTTAGGGGTGCTTGGTATTGCTTTGGCCAACGGCCTGGGATTGGCTGCTCTTATCTACGCCTTTGGTCATGTCTCCGGGGCCAATTTTAACCCAGCAGTAACAATCGCCCTTTGGATCACCAAAAAGCTGGAACCCTCCGTTGCTGCCTTGTATATTATTGCCCAACTATTCGGGGCTGTACTGGCCGGGATTTTTATTGAGGGTTTTTTGGGTGGCGCTTCGCTGGCAGTACCAATAATCCCAGGAAAACTAGATGCCGTCGGTGCCACCTTTATCGAAGCCCTTCTCACTTTTGTCTTGGTGCTTGTAATCTACGGAAGCCTTGTTGACCGACGTTCTCATACAGGCCACTCTGGGCTAGCAATCGGCCTTGCCTACAGCGCGCTCATCTTGGTTGGATTTAATCTTACTGGTGCGGCTCTAAACCCAGCCAGGGTTTTTGGCCCTGCTTTCGTCGATAATCTCTGGACCAACCATCTGATTTACTGGATTGGACCAATCGTTGGTGCGGTTGTCGCCGGCCTTGTCTACGAAAACGGCGTGCTGCGGTCCAAAGAGTAAAGTGGCAGAAGATAAAGCTGGAGGCCTGGTCTCCTTAGCATAAATCGGTAACAAAAAATGCAGCTCACTCTACTGTCCAGACGTTTCCATCTCTTAAGCTTCGTGAGCTGCAAAGTGTCTTTTACAACTTTTCTATTTCACAGTCAACAAACAAGCAACAAAAAGGTCGGATTCTGATATTTTTAGGTCGATAATTTCCTCTTTCGCCGAAACTAATTAGGGTTGACAAATCCAATCTAACCAGTTTAAAGTTAAAACAATGCCAGAAGAACCTGTCGTAGAAAACTCTATAAATACACCAAAACCCCCACCACCAACAGAAAACACCCCCAGTGAGCAAAATAAGATTGTTAAATCAAGAAAAGTTATTATTTATGTTGTTTTAATTGCGGTTTTGATAATTTTGCTGGGAATTTTGGCTTATATCAATCTATTCGCTGGAAAGAGTCAGGAAAAAGAGCAATCGGCCACGTCGTCGGCTACCAAGACAGATAAAGTAGAGATTGAAGAAGTTGGGCCAGCAAGGAAAACAGAAGAAACAAATGCGCCAAAAGTAGCCTCTTACTGTACAGATGGGTTAGTATACGAAAATAAAAAACAAGGCTACAAAGTTTGTCTTATAAAAGGTTGGTACACTAGTGAATTCACACCTCCGGCCACAAGTGTTGGCTTTGACTCAAACCCCATCCCTGAAGCTAGTGAGTATGGTGGTCTAATTGTCGTCAATGTCTCTAACAAAACCACAGGAGAAGTAACGGCCGATGTTAACAACAATCTCGATGGTGAAACAAGTAGCAACACGACTGTCGACGGCGTTGCAGGAACCCAAGTGAGTGGTAATATCCCAGCCGACAATGTTTATTATCCAGACTATAAAGAGATTGTCACAATTGTCAGTAAGTTTAATCGCACCTACGAAGTAACAATGATTACCTCACCAGATAAACTTGCCGCCAACCAGGCGATTTACAACGATTTTCTTGCTGGGTGGCGCTTTCTCGGGATGGCAGAAAGCCCGCCATAAAAAGCCCAAAGCAAAAAATTCTCCGTTTGTTGACTAGAATTAACTAACCGCTGTAAAATCAAAATTGGTGAGGATTAACCCTTTTGCGCCAATTAAAGTCATTCGAGCGATTTTTTCTTCTCTGACACCGCTTGTTAGCATTGCTAGTGTAATTATCATCCTTGGTTCTTCTTTGATTATTTATGACCAAATTAAAACTTACCAGGATCGCCAGCTGGGGTCAGAACTAATCAAAAACTTAAAGGCGGAAAGTGCCTGTAGCCAAACTGTCAGGGCCGGTGAAAAGGTCGACGTCCCCTTCACCTTCACCAATGAAAACGAGGTCTTGATAAAGCTCCAAACTCTCCAGATCGAAAAGGCTCTTTTGGGCACAGCTGACAAAAAATTCATCTGGCTTTCTGCAACCAACCCACCATTTTCCGCCGTCGGAGAGGGCACAGACCAACATCTAAATTATCAATTTGAAAATCTAATCATAAAAGGCAAAGGCAGCCTGACGCTCACCTTAACCTTCCAGGCTGGAAGTAAAGAAGAGGCTAGTGCCAAACCGCATACTTTTGTCATTTATACTGGCAAAACTATCTTTGATTTCGAGCACCAAATGACTATCGAAACCCCTTGCGAAATCCAAGTAATCTACGCTGATTAGGCAGTGATTTGACCAACCACTTTATTTGATTCATAATTAAAGTTAGATATGCTGCCCAAACCTGCAGGCTTCTTGAAATTATTTATCACCTTAGCACTCACTCTTCTCTTTATTTCCCTTGGTTTTCTGATCTTGACGAGCCCCTTGCAAGAAACTAGGGAAGTACCCGATTCAAAAAAACCAGACAAAGGCCTCCCCGCGAAGGACCAAACCTTGGGTACTATGACTGTCTCCCTCCCAGCAGTCGCCGATAGCTTTATTGATAACAACCAACGCGATCGGAACTGGGGGAACGATCCTTTCTTACGCGTTGAGGGTAGCTCAACACAAGTTAGGCGAACTTTGCTAAAGTTTGACATCAATCCGATTCCACCCGGCTCCATGATAAACGAAGCCAAAATTGTGTTGTATATGAACACTTGCAACGGCAGCCCATCCGATAACAATCTATACGTTAAAAGAATCACAAATGAGTGGTCGGAAAGCACAGTAACTTGGAATAATAAGCCCTTTGAGTCTTCTTCTAGCATATCTTCTTCGGCAAACTGTCCTTCCAACCCGCTCTATTACACAGCCACCGGGATCGTTCAGGAGTGGGTAAGTGGAGCAAGTAATTTCGGCGTTTATTTAATGAACGACACAACCACCGTTTATTACTTCCGAGAATACTGTAGTCGAGATACCGGACAGATCGTACAATGCCCAACGGGAAGGGAACCAAAGCTACAAGTCACCTATACACCACCTACTACACTACCAAAGCCAACCGTCACAATTTCAGCAAATCCAGCCACAATTACGCTTGGCCAAAGCTCTACTTTATCCTGGAGTTCAACCGACGCTGATAGTGTTCACATCGAGCCAGGTATCGGTTTGGTCGGTCCAAGCGGCGCAAAGCTGGTCAGCCCAACTGCCAGCACCATTTACACCGCCACTGCTTATGGACCAGGCGGCTCTTCCGACCCAAAAAATGTCTTAATAACTGTCAACCCACCGCCACAAACCGGTGAGGCCCAACCTAGTCAAAGTGGGGACCAAAAAACCCGAACCAAAACTTCTGGCGAGCCCGTCCAAGTATCGGTGATTACGCCAGAGATTTTAAACACTCAAGAAAATATCGTGGTTGAGCAAGATATCCCAGTATCCATATCCTATATCGACCCAGATATTTTCTTAAAAGGAGGAGACGTCAAGATAACAAGCGTTAATAACGTGAACAAAAAAGGCAAAAATCTTATTCATTTTGAAGGACGAGCTAAATCAAAAATTCTGGTGACTTTATATATCTCGAGCAATCCAGTGATCGTAACCGTAAATAGCGACGCTGCTGGTCGCTGGTATTACGATCGCGAAAAGAATATAGAATCAGGAAAACACGCTGCATTTGCCACTGTTTATGACGAAGGGGTAACCCGCAGCAGCAACGTGGTTAATTTCTATATTGCGAAAACTGCCACCGGCAGTGCCAGTTTAGTAATCAAAAATCCAAACTTGAGAAGATTTCTTCCCTACGGACTAGCCCTGGGAGGATCCATCGCCATCGCTTTTATGATCTTATTAATGTACCGAATTTACAGTCGACGGAAAGAAACTAGTGTATGAACATACCAGTTTTGAGTAAATTAAATGAAAATAAGGAATTCTTTTACGCTCTAGCACTTATCCTTTTGATACCGGCGGCTTTCGTCGCCAACACTTACTTTTTCGTCCAAAGGCTAAACAATGATTTTAATACCGAACTGACCGCCAAAGCCAACTTAGCTACCAGCGTTTTATCTTCAACTTTAAAAGAA
>MHCO01000045.1:8589-10038 GCA_001816645.1 Candidatus Woykebacteria bacterium GWB1_45_5 | reverse complement strand
CGCAAGATAGTGTCATCAGAAATCATCGGCAGCAAGCTACGCCACTCTTTATTCGAGACCTGACCGTATTCCTGCATGTAGTCAACTAGTTTTAATTGCCGCTCATTCAAGGGGATTTGGCCCATCTTGCTTTTTAGTTTCAGATCGATAGAAAGGTGCTGGACTTTTCCCCGAATTCTGCCTAGCTCGATCGCCAAACCTTCGGTAAAGTATTCAACCCAGCTAGTCAAATCGCGTTGGTTCAAATTCTTGGACTGATTCGAGGTCTGTTGTAAACATGAATAGTAACGGCCGGCATCACGGTCAAAATATTCTTCAAGCGAGAAAAATTTTTTAAAATCATAGTCCTCTTTGAATAAAACTAAAGTAGCGACGGCGCGGGCAGCCCGACCATTACCATCGGTAAAAGGGTGAATGGCCGCGAGCGTATAATGGGTAACAGCGGCCTTAATGATCGGTTGGATTTCTTCGGAAGTTACCCGATTTAGCCAAAAAAGAAAATCACGAATTAAGCTTGGAATTTGGCTCGGAGTTGGCGGCAAATAGGAAGTTTCGCCGGTTTTTGAATTTGTAACTCGCACCTGGATCTTACGATACTGCCCTGACTGATCAGTTGACAGGGTTTTTTTGGTAGTTAGCTTGTGGATTTGAAGAAGAACTTTTTCAGTAATTGGCTCATCTCTAACTAAATCAATGTATTTTAAGACCTCTCGATAATTTAAAACCTCCTGGATGTCCCTATCTCTAGCAGGCACTTCTTGGCCGGCTAAAACTTTCTCAACCTCCTTTTGCTCCAGGGGATTGCCTTCGATTGCTGTGCCATGATGAACTGTACGGATAATTGCTTCTTCGCGAAATTTTGCTTCGTAAGCTGGGACAAGTGGTGCCGCTTCGATGATCGCCTTGGAGGCTTCGATTTGGCCAATATTCGTGAGAATTTTATTGGTGAGATTAAACTTAGGTAAAAACATATTATTTAAGAATTTTTAGCCCACTTTAGTGGTCGCAGCACGCGAGAGTACCTAAATTATTGAGTGATTAACGAAATCATTTAGTTACGAAGCGTGCTATTGGTGAGATTAAACTTGGGAGAAAACACAAACTTAACCTTAACACAATTACAAAGCTGTTGCAATAACCGCAGATTTACCGCGGATTGTCAAGATTTGTGTCCATAAGGAAGGGTCGGCTCTTCAGGCAGAAGAACCGACCCAATAGTACTATCCGTTATTCAGTCGTCCGGGTTAGTCGCAGCCCCCAACCGAGACTGGCCAAGCTAACCCCACGTTGCATTCGTTGGCGACCGAAGTCCCCTGGGCCAACGGGTAGATAACGACAGCGATAAAGATCGCTACCAAAATCACCGACAGCACCTTGGAGGAGGTGTCACTAGGTGCAAAGAGCCAGCTAAGCCAAAAGGCGAGGAGTACTCCGACTACAGCGATCAAG
>MHCO01000045.1:159-8561 GCA_001816645.1 Candidatus Woykebacteria bacterium GWB1_45_5 | reverse complement strand
CTTGGCTGCTAAGCGGCTCCTCACTGATGGCCTGACTAAGGGCGCAGTAGAGGCCAGCCCAGACCAGTATCCCGGCTAAAGACGAGCCGAGTCCGGAAAGGAAGGTTCTACCGTTCATCGTGGATTCTCCTCAGCTGGAACTGCGGTTACTGCCGCTGTAGGTTCCGCTGTAGGTAATGACGCGGCGGTTGGCAGGGCCGTTGCGGCTGGAGTCGGCAAAGGCTTGATTGGAGGCAGGTTGAAGTCTGCGCATTCCGCCTCCGATATTGGTGCCGGTAATGACGCTCCCGCGGTAGCGGCGACCGTCCGACCCAAAGGGTTGGCGCCAAGAAGGTGCGCGTCAAATACCTCCGTGACAGCTTCGTACCCTTCAACTGTGGAGATTTGGACGGTCGACTCCCCAAAGTGGAAAAGCCCACTGCTGGCCATGTCTGGCTGGTCTGGTGGGGACTGGATCAGTCGGACTTGAGCTCCTCGGAGCTTAAACGGGGAACCTTTGCGGGCTCCTTGGGCCAGTCTTTCCGGTGGGTGGTGACACAGGTGCTCCGAGATTATCTGTAGTGGCCTGACACAAACTCTCCCTTCTGGTGGACCTTCTGTCGGAGGATCGCAGGTGCCGTAGAGGATATCGATCGTCTCCTCCGGCGGAATGAGGCCATCCGGCGATCCAGGGCTTCTTTGGTAGATGATCTTCTCCACCTGATGTCCTTGCCACTCGGGGCCGACCCAAAAGACCGGAAAGCGATCAAACAGCTGTTCCAAGTCCTCCACGGTCAGGTAACCCCAACCTTGAACGATCGGATCTGGTTGGGCTATTGCTTGAGGAACCTTAGCTACCTCCTGACCCCCCCAGATGAGAAGCCGAAGGACAAGAAGCCCCAAGACAAAGGCCAGCAGACTTGCGAATGGAAGTACTTTCTTGTCCATGATCTACCTCCACTAGTTAATGGCCTTGAAGACGACCCAGCCATTGCTGCGCGGATCTTGGTCGTCACCGCAGCCTTGGTGAATTCGGACTCGATTGGCCCAGTCCTCGACGGTGTAGGAGCCGCCGAATTGGATCCGCAGCCACTCCCTTCCAGCATCAAAGCCAGAACCGACAAACCCCGGGTAGATTCGCTCTGGATATGGAAAGATTTCCGGGACGAAATGCCCACAGGTGTTTTCGTCGTCGTCAAAGTGAGGGGTGCAGACCGAATACCTGCCCAGAGAAGGTCGGTTCCAGTGATCCTCCCAAGCCTGACCTTCTTGATCGGCTTCTTCGCACCTAGCATGCATTCTTTCCCAGACGTCGAACACCGGGCACCATACTGGATCCCCGGAAGGGTTGCAACCCCCTTCGTTTTCCCCGGCATCGACGTCCTCAAAAGAACATCTGCCGACCTCCCAAAACCGCTGCTCGCTGTCAGTCTCTATGTAAGGTAAACCGCGAGTCGTAAGCTCCGTCCTAACCCGGTTATCTGTGGCATTTCCGGTGAGGACAACGGTTATCGGGTCGACGTAGGCACTTCCTGGGGGATTCTGGGCCGTTGGGTAACAGGATGTCCCGGGGCCGGTGGGGGTACTCGATTTGTACGAATACATCCCCATCAGAGTTTCCGGGTCCCAAAACATGGTGCAGTTCATTCCGTCCCGGCCGAAGACGAACTGGAGGTCCTTGATGTCGATGTCCCAGTCGTCCCCGGTTGATCCTGGAGGTGGGTAATCGTACTTACCACCCTGGGGTTCGACGTCGTAGTAATTGTCGTAGAGGTAGAATGGCCAAGTAGCCCCGTAGCGAAAGGCACTCGCCTGTTCATCCAAAACGTCGATCACGCAGTCCTGGTTGAGGTCAGCGTAGGCGACGTTCAACCCACCGTGACTACCGGTTAATACCCATCCACCTTTGTCAGCCAACGCCGGGGTTGGACTGAACACCTGGCAGACAGCGAGGGCCGTCAAGGCCAAAACAAATGCTCGCCACATTGTCTTCCTCCCTCTTCTCAGCGGCTTACCGCTGGCTAGTTTTTGCCTGAATATCTTAATCCGCCAATCAGTTGGCGGAGAATAACGGATGTTAAGGTGCGTCAATGCCTATATACCCCTTTTTAACCCTCTTGTCAAGTTTTATGGGACATAAAAGTTAGCAGAAACCTATTGAAAGTGCTAATGATTTGTGTTATAAGTTCTATGTGGTAAGTTTTAAGCTATACTTCACAATCTTAGAGCTTACATCTGAGATCTTATAACTAAACTTATGAATGGAACACAACCAGAACAATTTCAACCCTTTAAGGTATCGGACAAGCCGTTAGAAACCTACGGTAGGAATCTTACTTCCCTAGCAAAAGGCGGAAAATTAGACCCGGTAATCGGTCGAGACGGCGAAATTCGCCGCTGCATGCAGGTTCTTTCCCGCCGAACAAAAAATAATCCAGTTTTGATTGGTGAGGCTGGTGTCGGGAAAACGGCGATTGTTGAAGGGCTAGCCCAACGGATGGTTTCTGGCGATGTACCGGATACATTAAAAAATAAAGAATTAATCCAACTTGATATGGCTGCTTTGGTCGCTGGAGCGATGTTTCGCGGTGAATTTGAGGAAAGACTAAAAGCAGTTTTAAAAGAAGTTGAAAAATCTGAAGGAAAATACATCATATTTATTGACGAGCTTCATATTGTTGTTGGTGCTGGTAGTGCAGAAGGTGCAGTCGATGCGGCTAATATTTTGAAACCCGCTCTCGCCCGTGGCGAACTGCACACGATCGGTGCAACAACGCTCAAAGAATACCGCGAGTTTATTGAAAAAGACCCTGCTTTTGAGCGGCGATTCCAACCAATCTTTGTTGAGGAGCCAAGCATAGAAGACACAATTGCAATTTTGCGCGGCCTTAAACAACGTTACGAAGTCCACCACGGAGTTAGAATTACCGATGCAGCAATTATTGCCGCCGCAACGCTGTCCGCACGCTACATTTCTGGTCGATTTCTCCCTGATAAAGCAGTCGATCTGATTGATGAAGCAACAGCGGCTTTGAAAATGGAAGTTGAAAGCATGCCAGCCGAACTTGACGCTCTCAAACGCCACATTTTACAACTTGAAATTGAGCGGGAAGCTTTAAAGAAAGAAAAAGACCCCGCGAGCAAGGAACGACTCAAAAATCTTGAGACTGAGATTGAAACGGAAAAGAAAAAATTTAATAGTCTGGAAGGACAATGGAAAAAGGAAAAAGAAGTTATCAACGAACTACGAACTGCTAGTTCTGATCTAGAGCGTTCAAAGATTGCACTAGAGCAAGCAGAAAGAGAAGCTGATTTAAACAAAGCCGCTGAAATAAAATACGGCAAAATTCCAGAGCTTGAAAAGAAAATTAAAGAAACTAATAAAAAGCTACACGAGGTTACCAACGGCCGTTCTGCACTCTTGCGAGAAGAAGTAACTGAAGAAGACGTAGCTGGGGTCGTGGCTCGCTGGACGGGAATTCCAGTCGCAAGACTAATGGAATCGGAAAGCACTAAACTTTCTCACATGGAAGAAGAAATTCACACTCGTATGATAGACCAGAATGAAGCAGTTAAGGCCGTGGCTGATGCCATTCGTCGCCACCGGGCTGGAATTTCAGCTGAAACCAAACCAATTGGTAGTTTCATATTTTTAGGACCAACCGGTGTAGGTAAAACAGAGTTAGCGAGAAGCCTTGCTGAATTTTTGTTTAATGATGAGCGGGCGCTGGTTCGGCTTGATATGAGCGAGTATATGGAGCAGCACACAGTCGCCCGACTAATTGGTGCTCCCCCAGGCTACGTTGGTTACGAAGAAGGTGGTCAGTTAACAGAAAGTGTGCGTCGGCGCCCTTACGCGGTGATTCTTTTTGATGAAATTGAAAAAGCGCACAGCGATATTTTCAATCTCCTTCTTCAAGTGCTAGATGACGGTAGATTAACTGATGGACGAGGAAGAACTGTTGATTTTAAGAACACTGTAATCATTATGACTTCCAACCTGGGGAGCGAGTTAATTCAGAAATACGAAGGGAAGACACCATCGATAATGAAAGAAGAGTTAATGACCCTAGTGCGGCATACATTTCGACCAGAATTTTTGAATCGAATTGATGAAGTTGTTTTCTTCAACTCTTTAGGTGAAAAAGAAATCGCTCAAATCACCGCTTTACAGTTAGAAAAGGTAATCAAACAACTCAAAGAAAAGGGTATAACTTTGAAGGTTGGCAAAAAACTCGAAGAGCAAATTGCAAAAGAAGGCTTTGACCCTCTCTTCGGTGCTCGACCACTGAAACGAGTAATCCAGGACAAGATTTTGGATGAGCTAGCAATGTTAATTGTCGAGAAAAAGGTTGAGGCCAGCAATAGTGTTAATGCTAGCCTCAAAAACGGCAGAGTCGAGTTCAAGGTCTCATAACGCCGATATCAAGCAGCTAGGCGTACGATGCGTCGCTTTCGCTCCGGATCGGCAAGTCCCATTGCTACATGAGCCGGGTCGATACCTTTCCTCTTCAAGAGCTTGATCAGCCCATCGCTAGTCCTGCTTCTCCCAACGGACCTTCTCTTTGAAAACAGCCACCCAGCGGCGGCGACCTTTCCGTGCAAGTTCTGGAAGAAGGCGGCTGAGCATCCTTCGGTCCAGTTTGTATTGCTCGTGATTCTTGCCGTACTGCTCCGGCCCTCCTTCCGCTGCCATTATCTCCCTAAGTATTTGTTCGGTTCGTTGGTCGGGAGAATCCATTGACTTCAACCTCCTCACGCTGCAGCAAAAATAAGGTTTGGTTCTTCGCCTTTAGCGTAAATGAACTCGAAGAGAACAGCGGATCTTGGGATCCCTTTTCGGTCCAAGCGTCTCAAGAGTGCAAGGAAATCCTTCAGGCGGGCTGTTGCGACCACCTTGCCTTTGTAGACGGCCACTAAGCGGTTTGGGTATTGGTCTTGGAGCTGCCCGTGGTGCTCAATAAACCACTTGAGATTCGCTTGAGCCTGTTGAAAGGCTTCTAACTGCGCCTTCTGCTCTTGTTTGAGTTGGCCCTCTTCAAGCTCAAGCCGCTGCAACTTAGCCGATCGCATCATGTCACCCCCTCCTTAACCAACTTTCTCCTCTTTTTTTTCAGTAAAATTTTAACACAAAAGAAAATAGTTAAGAAGTTATTTAGTGTTAAGGAAAAAGGAAGGGGCTCACGGAACAGACTGTCGAAGCAGCCTTGAGACCGCGGCTTCCTTGCTTCTGGTGGCGGGGAGAAGCGGGGAGAAGCCTTGGTCTCTTCCGTGAGCCCTTGGCGGGGACATAGTATCTACCTGCAAACACTCTCCCTTCTCTTCTTTTGTCATTATGTTAACGTCTAAAGGAACAGGCGGGGAACTTCAGCTCCGACCTTTTGAACTCCGCTCCTAGTTAAGGACAGCAGTTGGTTTGACTATCCCGCCGACAGTCTCCACAACCGCTGGGTGATCCCTCTCCAAGGAACAAAAGCCCGCAGGCCGGCTCTGGCGAGAGGACGGAGGTTAGCACGCCCTGGAGGTCAAGTCCACTAAAGACCCCATTCCCGCAATTTTAGTCGTATCACTTTTTTCTTTGCTTGTCAAGTTTGACTTGATTTGTCAACTCACTTTTGGGAAGAAGCTTGGACTAGATTGCTCATAAGAGCGGCGACGGTCATTGGCCCTACTCCGCCAGGGACGGGGGTGACATAGCCAGCGACTTTTTTTACATTTTCAAAATCCACATCGCCAACTAATTTGTGGGTCTCTCTGTCGCGATTTATTCCAACATCGATTACGACTGCGCCTGGTTTGACCATATTTCTCTTGATTAATCTTGGCTTTCCAGCTGCCACGACTAAAATATCGGCTTGTTTGGTTTCTGCGGCTAAATTGGCAGTTTTTGAGTGGCAAATCGTCACCGTCGCGTTTCGCTTTACAAACTCCAAAGCCGTCGGCAAGCCAACTAGCTTACTCCGGCCAACCACTACCACTTTTTTCCCTTCAACTTTAATTGCGTAGCGGGAAAGTAGTTCAAAAACTCCAAGGGCTGTTGAAGGAATAAAGGGAGAAATTGGGTTTAAACCGTCAACATCTTTAGCTGGATCAACTAAACAATCGATTTCCTCATCATCAATGTGAGGGGGAAGCGGTTTTTGGACCAAAATTCCAGTAATTGACGCATTTCGATTTAGATCTTGGATTATTCTTTCAAGCGCTCTTTGACTAGTGTTAGCTTTTCTTTTTAGCAAGCGAAACTTTGCCCCGATTTCTACCGCTGCTTTCATTTTTTCCCGAACATAAATTGCTGACGCTGGGTTATCCCCGACTAAAATCACCGCCAAACTTGGCTTCTTGTCAAGTTTAGCGACTTTTTCTTTGAGTTCTGCTCTGATTTGGCCAGCGATTTTTCTCCCGTCTAAAATATTAACCATTTCTTAAAATCCTTTCATTTGACTGTAGGAACTGATTATATTCTTGAGTTTATTCATCCTCTCTGTCAGGTCAAAAAAACTTCTTAGATCCGCTATTTTTGTTCTAAACTTAACGAATTTTTTCGCTCGGTGCTCCGCAATCACTTTTTGATAAAGCAGCTCGAGTTTTTCGGCTGTTTCTTTAGCCGAGAACTTTTTCGCCGCCAGCTTTGCAGTGCTTGAAAATTTATCACGGAGCTCCTTATCAGCCAAGAGCTGTCTGATTTTATTGGCGAACTCTGCAGAGTTTTCACTAACTAAAAATCCGTTTTTTCCATTTTCCACTACCCCTTGAAAAGCTGGATCGTTTAGTGCCACAACCGGTAATCCAGAGACAAGCGCCTCAACTACCACCAAGCCTTGGGTTTCTGTTTTAGAGGAATAAACAAAAATATCGCCGTCTGCATAAACTTTTGGAATTTTCTTTGAATCGATAAAACCAGTAAAAATGGTTTCGTCCGCAATCTTTAATTTTTTAGCAAGTTGTTCTAGGTTTTTTCTTTCCGGGCCATCGCCGATCAAGACTAGGTAGACGTCTTTCTCTTTTTCAAATATTTCCTTGAAGACCTCCAATAGAAAGTCAATTGACTTTTCCTGACCCAAACGTCCAACGTAAAGTAAAATTTTCTTCTTCGCTCCCAACCCAAACTTTTTTCGCAGGAAACCTTTTGGAGCAGCTTTAAATAAAGATAAGTCTAGACCGCTTGGGATAACCACGATTGGTTTTCTCACGCCGTAAGTTAAAAGTTCTTCTTTAACTCTTTTTGTTGGCACGACCAAGTAGTCACAAAGGCTAGCAAAAACTCGGCTAGCAACTTCCATTACTTTTGGTCTAATTAATTTCCCTTTCAAGATGTAGTGGGTATAGCGATTCCATAAAGTGTGGTAGGTGCCAACAAAGGGAATGTTTTTTAACTTAGCGATTTCCCAACCCAACAGAGTCGAAGTTCCACCGTCATGACCGTGGATAATATCGAAGTCGATTTTTAGAACCTCTCTCAATGGTTTTTCGGGCAAACTAAGGGAAAGGCGAACTGGCGGTCGATTAGAGACTTTTATTGAAGTCAGGCGAAAAACCCCTGCTTCCAGATCTTTGTAGCCTGGTTCCTTTGGAGCAACGATGTAGACATTGTGACCTCTATCTCGCAACGCCTTTGCACTAGCAGCGACTGAAGTCGCAACACCATTTGGCTGTGGTAAATATCCATCAGTAAAAAAGCCAATTTTCACGACACCTCAATAACTTTCTTGTATAATTGTATCAAATTATTAGCTTGTGTATCAAAAGAATATTTTCTAGATAAAATTTCGGCATCTTCTGAAGCTTTTTTTCGCAAACCCTTATCCTTCTTCAGATTGCTTATTATACCAGTAAAATCTTCCCTTTCGGAAGTTAAGTAACCACTTTTGTACAACAATTTGTATTCGGGAAGGTTACGCAAAACTAAAGGCAGGCAGGTTGCAGCTGCCTCAATTACCGCCATCGGTGCGTTTTCTTGATAAGAAGGAAAGAAAAAGCAATCAGCGAGATTGTATAGATGGGGCATCTCCTCCACCTTGTGTTGGCCGGCGAATAAAACGTTTTTTGGCGGACTAGCAATTTTCTCTTCTAGTTCTTTCTCTGTCTTTGTTAGTTTACCAAAGGGTTTTCCTCCAATCCAAACAAATTTGATTTCTGGCAACTTTTCCGCTACCAAGAGAAAATCGCTAACACCTTTTCTTGTCTGCACCTGACCAACATCTAAAACCACGAAATCTTCTTCTCTAAATCCGTATCTTTCGCGAACAGCTTTGCGGGCGACTTCATCTTTTTTAAAAGTTTTCAGGTCAACCGGGTTGGGGAAAACCTCGATCGGCGAAGTAACACCCATCTTCAGTAGCTCTTCTTTTACCTTTGGCGCCACCGCCAAAACCAAATCTGCTTTGTTATAGAAAAAGCGTAGATACTGCTTTGCCGCTCCTAAC
>MHCO01000045.1:0-147 GCA_001816645.1 Candidatus Woykebacteria bacterium GWB1_45_5 | reverse complement strand
AAAACGAGGCTACCCTCAAATGAGCCGGGGATTACGTGGGCACTAACAACCGTATTTTTGCTACTAATAAGTTTATACCAAGCAAAAGGTCCAACAGTGTGAACATGAGTAATGTCAGCTTTTTGACGTGAATTCACCAAGACCTGA
>MHCO01000044.1:2715-12739 GCA_001816645.1 Candidatus Woykebacteria bacterium GWB1_45_5 | reverse complement strand
GCATAGTTACATAGTCGAGAAGAGACCGACCCGTGACTATAAAGAAAATAGAAACGTGACTGAAGCGGAAAGAAACACCTTTGCTGGTAAAATGTTTAATGTGATGATACAAGAAAGTTTTGGTGTCGACTTCCCGTCCACAGCCTACAATGCTAGCGGTAACTGGCACGGTATCTTTCAATATTTACCGGGCACTTGGAGCAGACAATATTCGCAGCCGGCCGTCGGTAGTAATATCTGGTACAAACCCGCCGTTGATTCTGGAGCACCTAATAGACCTCCAGATGTGCGAGATGGAATCAAGGACGGTGATATTTATAATCCATATGCACAGGTAGAAAGAACTGTTTGGACTTGGAATGGGGGAGAGACTGGGAAATATCAGGTAGGTGAGTGGGGCCCATATAATATTTGGTTTGGTAGCGAGAGTCCATTCGTCTGTAATGTCTATCCGGCTAAATGTGCATTATAAAATATAAAATCTAAAATGATGTTAAGAAACTTGATAGGCCAACTAAAAAATTTAACAACCAAACGAGTAATAATCGCTTTGGTTTTGTTTTTTATCGCGGTTGGAGTAAGCGCCTTAATTGTTTATCTGGGATTATCAAAGAAACAAGAGGTCGTCAGGAAAGAAGAAACTGCTCTCCCGTCGCCTGCCAAATCGGTCGTCTTAGCGGAGAAACTGAAGGGAGTCAAGCAGCCCGCAGTAATTGCCTATAACGAAAAATTTGAGATTGGTTATTCGCCAAAGTACGGCGATTTTCTGGTCACAATCAAAAACGCTAAAACACTGGAGCAATACCGCGAATATAAAAAAGAAGCGGAAGATTATTTTAAGGCGAGGAGAGCAGATATCTGTAAGTTAAAAATCTTCTATGCGCCACCAGCAGCGTTAAAGGATGTTTTGAAGGTTGAAGATACAAGTACTTCTAACTGCAACTGAAAACCACGCTTGACTTATTTATCCTATAGTGGTATAATTACATCTTGTTGAAGTAGTTCCCGCCAAAATAGCGGGTAGTTACGGAGGTTGGCAGATGTCCAAACTGGTTATGCTAGCCTTCGTGCTAGCAACAGCCGTTCTTGCCGCCTGTGGGGGGGAGGGACAGGAAATTGGGGTTGAGAGGACCCCCCCGACATCGATCCCGCAGGCTGCAGCTACGGTAGCCGCTCCTACGCAGGAGCAGAAGGCTGAGCTGTGTAGCAAGTCTGGGGTTTATGACGATTTCTGGGGGATGCTTTGTTGGATCTACGAGGGCGAGCCTGACATTGTTCTTGTAATCCGCAACGTCACAACCCCTGAGGACGGACGGGCCGCGAGGCTTGATTTCGAAGAGTGGGTTAAACCGCGCTTCGGGATTGATAACCTTTGCGATCTTAATGTTCACATCGTCTACCCCAACTCGTTTTATGCACGAATGAGCCCCTCGGATTACTACCTTAGTGGGTGTGCCGAGGGAGAGGGCCCGTAAGGTTTTCGAAAGAAAACCGAGGCGGGCCCTAACTTTTTCCCCAAAGATGCAAACATAAAGAAGTTTCCATTATAATCAAAATTGATGAGTGAGGTAGAAAGCTTTTTAGACCAAGAGGAAAATCTTCCGATCGAAGGCTCGCCCAGCGAGCCAGAGGCGGCACCAGAAGCTGCCTTAGCACCAGAAGAGGAGAAGAAAGAACTGGCCGTGGTGAAAGAACTTGCCGCCAAGGTCAAAGAGCAAGGCGGACGAGCTTTAATTATTGGTGGCTACGCCCGGGATGAGGTAATGCGGCGGGCTGGGCAGACGGTCGAATCTAAAGATATCGATCTCGAGGTTTATAACCTAGATCCTGACAAAACAGCAACTATTTTGGAAGAGTTTAAAGATTTCGCCCCTCCCAACTTGGTTGGAAAGAGTTTCGGAGTAATAAAACTAGGGCCAATTGATATTTCTTTTCCCCGCCGCGAATCAAAAATCGGTTCTGGGCACAAAGGTTTTGAGATAACTGTCGATCCGACACTTTCTGTTGCCGAGGCTACACGAAGAAGGGATCTAACCATTAATTCGATTGCTCTTGATCCCTTAACAAACGAAATTGTTGATCCGCACGGTGGGGTTGAGGATTTAAAAAATAAATTTTTACGGGCGGTTGATCCAGCGACTTTTGGCGAAGACCCACTGCGGGTTTTAAGACTTGCTCAGTTTGCCGGCCGCTTCGGCTTTAGCGTTGAGGAGAAAACCAAAGAAATCGCCAAAGGATTACCACTTTCCGAACTCCCGGCCGCGCGGATTGGCGAAGAGTGGCGTAAATTGCTTTTAAAAAGCGAAAAACCTTCAGTGGGCTTGGAGGTAGCAAGAGATCTTGGAGTCTTAGAAAAATTGCATCCAGAACTAGAGGCGTTGGTTGGTCTTGAACAAGAGCCGAGTTGGCATCCTGAAGGTGATGTCTGGACCCATACTTTACAGACTGTTGATGTAGCGGCAGAAATTGTCCGCAGAGAAAATTTGGAAGGGGACGATGCTTTGGTGGTTTTAACCGCTACTTTGTTGCATGATCTTGGTAAGCCACTGACAACAGAAGTCAGAGGGGTGCGCGGTAAGCAGCGGCTGACTTCCTACGGTCACGCCGAAGCTGGAGTAGAACCAGCTAGGCGGTTTTTAGCAAAAATGGAATTTGGGGATGGCGTTAACCGACAAATCTACCCCTTGATCCGCGCTCATCTGTATTTAACTTCAGCAGAGGAATTGACCGACTCAGGGGTTCGAAAGTTGTCGGCCAGGTTAAAACCAGCAACGATAGAGCAACTAGCTTGGGTAGTTGAAGCCGATCAAAGAGGTCGGGGCGGTCTGGCACGCGATTTAGATAGACTGATGGAGCTTACTAGAATGGCGCGGGTGCTTGACGTAGCGGAAAAACCAGTTGAATCGATTATCCGCGGTCGAGACCTGATTGCCCTTGGTTTAGAACCAGGAAGAGCGTTTGGTGAAATTATCCGCGGTTGCCAAGAAGCCTACTTGAGCGGCGAAATTAAAACTAAGGAAGAGGCTATCGAGATGGCCAAGAAAACAGTCCCCAAGAAAAAAGTTTAAATAAATTCAGTTATAGTTGTCTTTCCTATTCTTTATTGTTAAAATTTAATTAAACCTTATGGAAGACGCACCTGCCCCCGAAGGGGATATTCAGCCTGTTGAAAAAGGACCAGAACCAGCTCAGCCATCTGAAGAGGAGAAAGAAGTACCTATTGGCCCCCGGCCGGAAGCAGAAAAACCAGGTGAGCAGCCTCCTTTCCATTCTCCACAACCGCCAACCAAAGCTAGAGAAGAAGCGAAAGAAGCCGGTGGAGATGCAGCGAAAACTTTCTTTGAAGAGCAGCAGCCAACAGCTCCCAGTCAGTCTCCCAGTAAACTACCGATCCTAGCGACAAGAAAAGTTCAGCCTTTTATACAGAGCGCCCGTCGGCACACGGCGGTACGAAAAGCGTTGAGAGAAGAGGCGACTTGATTTATGGATTTAATCATTAAAACCTTTCTAATTTTATTCTTTTCCACCCTCCTTTCAATCTTATTAATTATTCTTATCATTTTTGCCCGCTTTACTAGAAGAGAAAAGAAGTCACTCGACTATGTTCAACTAGAAGTTAAGGTTCCAAGAAATAACGAAGTAAAAATCGAAGCTGCGGAAAGCTTTTTTACTGGTCTTTACAGTATTTTTCGCTACGGGGTTCATGGATTGCTTGCTGGTCAGGAGCACCTGGGTTTTGAAATTGTTTCGTTTGCCGGGGTAATAAAATTTTATGTCTCAAGCCCAAAAAGCTTGCTTTCCTTGGTGGAAAGACAAATTCACGCTTTCTACCCGGAAGCTGAAATTACACCAGCTCCTGAGTATGATATCTTTCGCCCCGAGATGTATGGGGATATGGCT
The DNA here is from genome assembly GCA_001816645.1 of Candidatus Woykebacteria bacterium GWB1_45_5. Taxonomy (GTDB): domain Bacteria; phylum Patescibacteriota; class Microgenomatia; order Woykebacterales; family RBG-16-39-9b; genus GWB1-45-5. The sequence continues at coordinate 8,839 of MHCO01000044.1, read as the reverse complement.
GAGCTTTCCTTGCGGGCACCCCCCTATAAACCAATTATTCGTTACCCCCAAATCAAAGAAGTTGAGCCGCTGAACGCCATTACCACGGCGATGAGTAAGCTCGGTCTTGGTGAAGGAATGGCCTTGCAAATTTTAATTGCACCTGCCGGAACCGGTTGGCAGGGGGCAGGGTCAAAACAAATTCATAAAGTCCAAACCGCCGCTAAACAGAGTATTATGACGCCGTGGAACCTCCCCTCTACTTCCCAACAACAAGCGCCGGCCGAACCCGAAGCAAGGACGGAGAGTATTACTGGTGACCCTTATAAAAAAATTGAAGAAAAGATTTCCAAACCGGGGTTTGAAGTGGTGATTCGGGTGGTTGTTTCCGCTAAAGATACGATGACCGCCAACCAGTACATCGAAAACATGCTTGGTGCCTTTGGTCAGTTTAACGACACAACCGGCAACGGCTTTCGCAAAAGACGTTGGCCTTGGACGCTGACCAAAGAACTTAGCCTTAAACATTTTATCTACAAAATGATGCCGTTTTGGTTTGGCAAGATTATTTTAAACGCGACAGAGCTGGCAACGATTTTTCATTTCCCCAACAAAAATGTCACCACTCCCAATATTAATTGGCTGCTCGCGAAAAAAGCCGCTGCACCAAACATTGTACCAACCGAAGGCCTATACCTTGGAAAAAGTGACTTTCGGGGTGTAGAAACAAAGGTCCATATTTTGCCTGATGATCGCCGCCGCCATATGTACATTATTGGTCAGACTGGTACCGGAAAAAGTGAATTTTTGAAATTTATGGCGATTCAAGATATCAAGGCTGGGCGGGGCGTTTGTTTTATTGACCCGCACGGGCCGGCGATTGAGGATATTTTGCTCCAGATACCGCCCGAGAGAGCCGAAGATGTGATTTATTTTGACGCTGGGGACACGGAAAGGCCGCTAGGCTTAAATATTTTGGAAGCCAAAACCGAAGAACAAAAACACCTGATGGTGAATCATTTTATTAGTCTCTTGTATAAACTTTACGATCCAAAGCACATCGGAATCATGGGCCCCAGACTCGAGCGAGCAATTCGCAATGTGATGCTCACCGCGATGAGTGAAGAAGAAAATACCTTGGTGGAGGTACTGCGGCTATTGACCGATCCCGCCTTTGTTAAGGAAAAATTGCCAAAGGTGGCTGACCCTCTGGTGCGCCGTTATTGGACTGATGAAATGGCCCAAACAACAGCGTTTCATAAAAGCGAGGTGATGGGCTATTTTGTTTCCAAATTTGACCGCTTTGTGACTGATAAGCTAATGCGCAATATTATTGGCCAAGGTAAAAGCGCCTTTGATTTTCGGCAAATAATGGATGAAAGTAAAATTTTACTAGTTGATCTTTCGAAAGGGAAAATAGGTGAGGAAAATTCAAACTTTTTGGGTTTGGTGCTGGTGCCAAGAATTTTAGTCGCTGCAATGAGCAGGGTCGATGTACCAGAGGAAGAAAGACGCGATTTTTACCTTTATGTCGATGAGTTTCAAAACTTTGCCACGCCTGATTTTGCCCAGATTCTTTCCGAAGCTAGAAAATATCGTCTGGATCTCACTGTCGCCAACCAATTTATTGCCCAAATCCAAGAAGAGGGAATCCGCGAGGCGGTCTTTGGTAACGTTGGGACCCTGGTTGCTTTTCGGGTTGGTATAGACGATGCCACTTACCTTGAACACCAATTTGATCCGGTATTTAAAAAGCAAGACCTGATCAACAACCCGCTTGGCCATTCTTACTTGCGACTACTAGTTAATGGACAGCCTTCCTATCCGTTTTCGATGGCGACTGATTGGGATTTGATGCAAAAAGCCCCAAAAAATAAAGAAGTTGCCGGGTCGATCAAAGAACTGTCTCGTCTCCGCTTCGGTCGTGATAGTGCGATTGTCGAAGCCGAAATTATCGAGCGGGCTGGATTGAACGAACCCGTAACCACTGAAGGCACTGAAAAGAAGGCTGAGGGCACTGAGGTTAAAACTGAGGATACTGAACCAAAAGAGACAGCCGACTCAGTGGTTGCAAGAAAAACATTCGAGGATAAACCCGCAACTACTGGTTCAGATTCCAATTCCAACCCAGTGGGCCGGATCATAACGGACCGGGTTGTCCCGACGCCGGCAGCGGAGCCGGCGAAAGAAACGGTGGATACCGCCGCGGTACCGCCATCAACCCCAGAACCGGTTCCTAATCCTGTCCCTATCCAAAAAACCTCATCACCTGATTCTTCGTCCGATTCTCCCGAAATAATTGAAAAGCCCGGAGGTGAATAATGAGCGGTGAAACACCAGGACCAAGTCCGGAAAATTTAGAAGAAGCGGGCTTAAAACTAGAAAACATACAAACAAAAGAGCAGGGTTCCAGTCAGCCTGATCGCGAAACAGAAAACCTTCGGTTTAGAGGCGAAGAGCGGTTAGAAAAGACCCTTGAAGAATCTCGAAGGTTTGTATTGCAAACCGGTAAAAGGAGCGAGGAGGCTTTTTATAAAGTTTATAATGAAAAAAGTGTGGTTCCGCAGGAAGTTGGTGCGTTTGATCGGGTAATTCAAGATTACCCAAACGAAATAAGCTGGACAAAAGAAACATTGAAGAATCTCGAAGGAGTTGGGTTAGCTGGCGATAGGTATTGGCTTGGAGCAGTCGTTCACGATGGTGTCCCTAGAGAAGGTCCCCAAGGACGATTTTATTTAAATCCAAAAGTTGAAAGCATGCACGAGGTCTTTAGGCTTCTCGTTGAAGAATCAGCCAAAGAAGGATTGCATGTCAGCGCCAAAATGCCCGGTATGAAGCTTAATAGAGATGGTAGCGTGTCGGCACCGGACCGGTTAGATTTAATCAGAGCGGACAAAATTGTCTTTTATTTTTCACCAAAAGAAGAAGCCCAGAGCTTAAAAGTAATTCGCAACATTTGGTACTCTAGAAGCAAAGATTTTAAGGAAGTAATTCCTAGATTTACCACCTATCTAGATGCTGGAGATGGTAAAGTGATGCAGGGAGTCGGTTTTGGACAGCAGCCGCAAGAGCAGCGTGGTTCTTTTGGTAGTGTTCGAGCTTCTATTTTAGCTCGGGTTTTCGAGCCAATTGGAACGGAGGAAGAATTATCTAAGCAAGAGTTAATGGGCCGGTTTAGAGAAATTGCTAGCGATTTTAGTGTTGATCCGGAAAGACCAGAATTTAATCTTGGCGGTCGGGAGCTCTTTCCAACTATTGCTGGAGCAGCTGTTTGAGAAACGCCCGTTATACAAGGACGGGCCTTGACGTGGATTTAAACCTAATAGCTCTCGACCCCTGCTGGAGTTGAAGTTTATCGGTTCAAAGCCTACTTGCTGCTTTGTTCCTCGAGCTTTTGTTTGTGGTACTGCGTCAGAAAGCCGGTGACGAAGCCGTCGAGGATCTCATCAGAAACATCGGCAATATCTTTGCCGGTTTTTTTCTTGTAGAGAGTGGCTAGTTCTTCGTTCATTTTCTCTTCAGGTAGTTCATTCAAACGCGCCATTTCCTCTTCGTTATCTAGGACAGAAATTAGCTCCACCTGGATTTTCTGGGCCATCATGTTATTCAAATCAGTAATAAAGGTCGCGACGCCTTCGTCGTTTACACCCTCAGCTTTTAAAATTTCGACAACTTTCTTTAAATCAGCCATAATTTGAGTTTAGCGAAAATTACATCTGACAAAGTCAGTTATATCAACCGGCCAATCCCAGAGCCCGTCTGGCGGCATCGATTCCTTCTGGGGTCAAAAGATTAAAGTTTCCGCCAGTTGGTACCCAGTGCAGTGCTTCGGTTAATCGATGGATTGCGACCGGATCGCCGTCAGCCGCCGCTCGGATTAACCCAGCGATTTCTTCTTTAGCTGGGAAGGCTTCAACCGCGATGCCGACACCAGCGACACTGTCGTGCATCTGCTTCAGCATATCATAATTTGCATAGAGGTGAGTACCGAAAAGATCAGCATCGTGAGCACCCCAAGTTATTTCGTGGCCGCTACCGACAAATATTTGACCGACTGTGTCACCGGAATGAATTTCTAGGGAATGAGTAAGATCCGGGTTGGCGATTATATCGGAAAAATCTGATACTTCAGGAGTTGATATCCCTGCTGGTGCTTCGGGTGTCGGTATTCCGTGGGGTACCTCCGTTGGAGGAGTGGGGGTGGGTGTATGCTCAAAACCAGGTGTCGGAGTAGGCGTGGCTGTATGAGCCTCAACTGGCGGAGCATGAGTGGGCGCACCGGGTTCTATTCCCGGTGCTGGCACTTCCTGCCCACCACCATGAATTCGTTCAAATAGGGATTTAAAGCCGTCAAAAAATCCAAAGCCAAGCGTTGAACCAATAGTGCCGACTGTCAAGCCGGCGGAGAAACTGCGGATGGCAGCGTTTAGTTTGTGATACTTAAGGTCGAGTCTTCCTATTCTTTCAATCAAAGCCGCCCTTGCTTCCTGAGCGGCTTGCGATTCAATGTCGGTCCCAATCTCTGGCTTTCCGTGTTTAATAAAAATAGACTTTGTTGTTTCATTTACGTCGTTGTTATAGTCTTCGATTTTACCGCTTCTTAAAAGGCGAAATGCTTCATCAAGTTTTCTGGTGTAAAGCTTTCTATCAGCGGAATTTTCAATGTTGAGACCAGTCGGATCTTTTAAGATTTTTTCTACCGACCAATTTCTAAATCGGTTGGCTCCAATTGATATACCTGATAAAACGCCAGAATAAGCGGCCGATCGAACAATTCTGCCTGGGCCGACACTTAAAAATGGTGTAAGAAGGGTTAACCCAACATTGCTGCCAATACCAGTAGCTATACCGGCGACATACCACCCTTTTTCTTTATCGCGCCAGTCGAATTTGTTTAAAAAGCGATTAGTGTACTCATAAACAGCATTGACTATCGGGGAAGCGGCTCGGGCGGCTTCCAATCTTTCTTTCCACTTTGGTGTTGGTCTCTCCGGTTCCTTGGCTTCCTTTTTTTCGGCAGCCGCCAACCTTTCTTTTTGGTGTATTGGTTTTGCTGCTTCAAGAGCAGCTTTGTCCTCGGTTTTTATTTGCTCGCTGAGGAGTTTGTTAACCTCAGCCTCAGCAAGATAATGGGTTTGGCCTTTTTCGTCTTTGAATCTGTAGCCTTCAATTACTTCAGTCTCGTGTTTTAAAAATGTTAATGTTTCCTTACCACGCTGAAACTTATCATCTTGTCTAAGAGCTTCGAGACGTTGTTGGACTCGATCATCAAAGGTTTTACTTCTTTCAGCCTTTTCTTTTTCAAAAGCTTCCTTGAGCGCCGCTTCTTCGTGAGCTTTAGCTGCTCTGGCTGCTTCTTTAGCGTCTCTTTCTGCTGCTAGTTGCTTTTCTCTTTCCGCTCTGGCCGCATCTCTCGCCGCTCTTTCGGCGGCCTGTTGGGTCGCTTGTTCCTGCCTGATTATCGCTGCTGTTTTTTCCTCGGCAACCCGTTGCCCTTCGAATAAATTGTCGCGAATAAGGTCTTTAACGTCTTTTTCTATAAAGTAATGAGGACTTCCATCGGCTCGTTTGGTCCAGTAACGTTTGATATGGTAGTTACTTTCCTTCGGTTCTTCGATTCTGTCTATTTTCCAATGTTTCTCTCCTAGCGAAAGTACTGTACCTCTTTTTACCTGCGCAAACCTTTCTTCAATTTGCGCCTCAAGAGATTTTTCTGGGGGAGATTGGGGCTCTGGTGCTTTTTCTTCGGCTGGAGGTGGCGGTGCAGCTGCTTCTGGCGGTACGATGGTCGAGTGGATCATTCCTTTAACCTCGGAGGCATTATAGACATTTCGTATGCCTTCTTGATTGACAAATTGGAAAGTTGGCTTTAGGTTTGGATATTTTGCTAAGGCAGCTTGAATCCCTTCTCTCTCAATTTCAGAATAAAGTTCGGAGGCTTGCTTACCTGTTAGACCTTCTAAATATGTCTGCCCAAGGGTCCATTCGTTACCGGCCTCTCTTAAGACTGATCCTGGCCTAAGATTCTTGTAAAAATCTTCTATCTTCTCTTCTAAAGATTTTTCTTCTGGTGTTGATGTCCCAGCGGCTTCGGTTCGTGAAGCACCTCTTGGTGCTTTGGGGGCCTTTTTGGCTGCTCCCTTCC
>MHCO01000044.1:0-2690 GCA_001816645.1 Candidatus Woykebacteria bacterium GWB1_45_5 | reverse complement strand
ATGGTTTTTCTGGCGGTCTTGAGCCAATTCCTTCACGGGCTGACCGCTGCAATTCTTCTTCGGAAGCAGGACCGCCGTTGTCTTGTTCTGGCATGGGAACGTTTGGTTCTGTGTCGGGGGATTGGGCAGCTTCAGCCATAATGTAAGTTAATTATACCGATTCGCTTGGCCGCTCGTCAACTTTTTAGCCTTTTTAACCTTTTAGCCAAATTTGGCTAAACTCTAAATTCGAATATCTTGCTTTGAGCAAGTTTTCGGTCGAAAAGCGAAATAGATCGCTAAAGCGTTCTGCCTGCCCGACAGTGCCAGTCTCTAGCAGGCGGGCGACCACTTTGTGGGCTATCTAAACAATCTTTAAAGTCCAATGTTATAAATAACAAAATGTTTGGAATTTGTGATTTATTATTTAGGGTTTGTTTTGAGTTTAGGATTTAGTGTTTAGAATTTGGCTCCCTTGAGTTTTTTAACCAGCTCGCTTTCCTTTAGGCTACTTTGTTCGCCGCTCGCAAGATCTTTCAGGGTTACGACGCCTTTTTTGATTTCTGCCGGCCCCAAGATAGCAACGTAGGGGATTTTTTTGTTGTCGGCGTATTTTAATTGTTTATCGAGTTTTTCTTTGGGGTCAAGAGCAATTTCGGTGGCTATTCCAAGGGTTCGAAGCTTAGAAACCAAAGAAAGCGATTCGGCTAAAAGGCGCTCGTTGAAAACTGTTATAAGGACCCTGGTTGGTGGTGAATAGGAAGGTACTAGCTTTGCTTCCTCGGCAGCCTCGATCAGCCGGTCAAAGCCAAAGGAAAAACCGGTCGCCGGCGTTTTTTTAGTCGTGAAACGACCGATAAGTTCGTCATATCTACCGCCGCCGCCAATTGAGCCGCCGGAATAACCCTCGATTTCCAGCTCATAAATTATTCCGGTGTAGTAATCTAGCCCGCGGGCGAGAGTTGGATCAAAGGCGTATTTATCCTTATCAACTTTGAGAGCGTCTAAATATTTGAACAGAGACTCGAGAGCGCGGGTGGGGGAGGAGTTTTTGATTTTAGTTAAGATGGCCTTTGCTTCCTTTCCGTTGTAACCTTCCCTTTTAAGTTGTTCGACTACCCCAACCTCACCGATTTTTTTCAATTTATCGATTGAGCGAATGGATTCTCCCGAGAGACCTTTGAAAATATCACGGTCGTTGATTCGCATTAAGAAATCGTTAAATCCAACTCCCTTGGCGCAGGCGATGGCGGTAGCGATAATTTCCGCGTCGGAAAGAGTAGAGGAGCTGCCAACCGTGTCAAAATCGACCTGCAGAAATTCCCGGAAACGCCCTTTTTGCGGATTTTCTGCTCGCCAACAGGGTTGGATTTGATAGCGTTTGAATGGCATCGGTAGAGAGGGATTGGCGGCGATTACTCGTGCTAGAGGAACAGTTTGATCAAAGCGAAGGGCAACCTCTCGGCCACCACGGTCGGTAAATTCAAAAATCAGCTTTTCTTCTTCGCCATATTTTCCTTTTAGAGTCTCGGCAAATTCCAAAGCCGGAGTTTCCAAAGGCTCAAAACCAAACCGTTTTAAAACCGCGGTTATTTTTTCCAATAGAAAAACCCGCCCCGATTGAATCGGGGGTAAAAAATCCCGAAAACCTTTTGGAGTTTGGATTTTAGTTGCCATGGCCTCATTTTAACACAAAAGAAGCCTGATTGTTAGTTTACAAGTTCTGTTTTTTATAGGATAATTAGCGGCTGAGGAGATGTCTTGGTGGCTCGAGCTTAGCTCGATAAAGGGGTGGACCTGCTTGCCGGTAGGCAAGCTTTCCCAAAAGGGAGGTTCACCTTGAGCAGAAACAGAGTCCGTGAAATACTGCGGAGGAGAAGAGAAGAGGCAGAAGCAGAGAGGGAGGAGGTCCTCGACTCGCTAGCTCAGATTGAAAGGCGGCTGCGGAGAGTTGGGTATCAAGCGGCCTCCTCAGATTATGTTGGCCGGTTGCGTCTCTCCAAAGCCCGCCTGTTCCTTCGTGAACTAGGTTACATGACAATCAGCGAGCTGGAGGAAAGCTGTCTAAACGGAACTGGCATTTTCGAGGAGAGAAGTCAGGACTCTGAGTTCATAATAGTGGTCCGGGAAGAAGTTACTCAGGCGCTTATCGAGTATCGGGAAAACCGCCTGAAGCTTCTCTTTGAACTTGCGGCCAAGAACTGAAAGGTTCTTGGCCCCTATCATCAAAAAATCAATTTTCAATTCAAACTTCTCAATATTTAAGTTTAAAAATATTAAAAATTCATTTTAAATTATTGACTGGAGGAAGGAGTAGCTGAAGTGGTGGATTCTTTTGGTTTGACCCCGAGGAATTTTCCGGGGATTGCAAATAGCCTTTTAGCGACAATTGTACCGTCTTTTTCGACCGGGCCACAGGCTACTACTACATCATCGGTTTTGATGTCGGCAATGGTTGCGGTATCAACACCTTTAACTTTTATCACTGTTTCGTTAGTTGTTTTTACAGTATAGGTGCGTTCGGTTTGGGTAAGATGAGTGAGTGTGATGGTGCCACCCTCGTTTGATTTTACTTTCCCCGCTACAGCGTGCCTTTTTTGGGGTGTTTGTTCTTGCCGGATAATAAATTTTGCCGTTCCGCTAGTATCGTTTTTAGTTACTCCAACAGCAGCGATTTCGTCACCCGCTTTTAGATCAGTAATGGCGATTGT
>MHCO01000043.1:10068-11615 GCA_001816645.1 Candidatus Woykebacteria bacterium GWB1_45_5 | reverse complement strand
AGCGGTTTTTGCTCCGGCAGACAGCGTAGCATCAAGCACGGCTCTTCGTTCAACGCTAGTTACTCCCGCCGGCACACAAACCATCACTTCTGGCTTGAAAAAGCGCGTTCGCCCGGCGACTTTATCAAGGAAAAACTGCAGCATACTTTCCGTCACAACATAATCAGCAATCACCCCATCGCGTAGCGGCCGAGAAGCTTCGATCCCTTCAGGTGTACGGCCAAGCATTTCTTTAGCCGCGTTACCAACGGCTAAAACCTCCCCGTCTTCTGAAGAAACAGCCACCACCGTCGGCTCATTCAGCACGACGCCCTGACCCTCTAAATAAACCAGCGAGTTCGCGGTTCCCAGGTCGATTGCGATTTTTTTGGAAAACATAGCGCCTTTATTATATCTCGCTAGAGAAACAAGCGCGAGATGCAATCTCGTGTAGAAGTGAAATGCCGCAGAAAGCAAGGCTTTCTATTATATATTAGCTGCCTGAGGGTTTGTAGGAGGGTTTTACCACCCAACACTTGCCCCAAACCACGACTTCGGTTAGAATCTCCTTAATGAGGAAACTTTCTGGGTTAGTTCTTTTTTTAACTACCGCTTTAGTCTTGACTGTCGGAGTTATCCTTTACGCCCGGGGTTATCGGCCAAATCTCAAAGAAAAAAGCCTGGAACCAACCGGCATTGTCAGCATCAAATCCCTGCCTGATGGCGGGGAGGTTTTGATCAACGGTGAGAAAAAAGGAACAACCAATCTAGATATTCAGAACCTTTCGCCTGGAAAATATGAAGTCAAGATTAGCAAAGAAGGTTTTAGCACCTGGAGTAAAGAAGTTTTGGTCAAAAAAGAGGCAGTCAACCTCATCCAGGTAGTTTTGCTGCCCATCGCCCCTTCTCTCCAATCTCTCACTTTTACCGGAGTTGGTTCACCAGTTGCCTCCCCAGTTGGTGATAAAATCGTCTTTACGATAAAAGAACCCAAGGAAAGGGCAGGTATCTGGGCTTTAAACCTTTCCACTAATCCCCTACCCTTCTTTTTCGCTAAAGATCTTAACAAATTGGTCACCGACACTAAAGAATTTAGCTTTTCCACAAGTAGCTATGAATTTTCTCCCGACGGGAGGGAGTTGCTCGTAAAAATAGCTGACCAGCATATTTTTTTTCTTCTTGACACTTCGAAGGAAAACAAAGACCCAAAAGAAGCCACTTTGGATCTAGAAAAAATCAAGGAAGACTGGGACAAAGCGGAGGCTTCCAATACAAAGAGCAATCTAAAAGCACTCGGTAAAGAGGCGGAAAGTATTTCTTCCACCCTAGCCAAGCTGGTTTTTTCGCCCGATAAAACTAAATTCTTTGGCGTTCAGCCCAATGGTTTAGCCGTTGTTTTCGATGCCAAACCGCAGCCAAATGGGAACCAAAAACCAAGGGCAACCAACCTACCAAAGGCTAGTCGTTATCTTTGGTATCCTGATAGCCGCCACGTCATCTTAGTCGGTACCAATGCAATATCGGTTATGGAAGTTGATGGGAGTAACAATGTAACTATCTACACCGGT
>MHCO01000043.1:7172-10059 GCA_001816645.1 Candidatus Woykebacteria bacterium GWB1_45_5 | reverse complement strand
CCACTAGCCTTCCCAATCTTTACGCGATTGAACTCCGGTAATAGAAGACCTAGGTTCAAAAATTAATAGAGGTCGTTTTGCTACTTTTCTACTTAGGTCTTTAGGAGCAAAGTGACGCAGAGCGCGAAGCGATCTATATCTTAAATCTTATAACTCGTTCCTACTGGACTAGCTTTGCCGTAACGATCAATCGGCGGATATTCATTCCTGGTGGGTCGCAGGTTTGAAGAGTCAGGATCGGCTCCTTGGAAGGGTCAGTAAGATACTGGACATCCTTAGCCTCGACTACTCTTTTGTCAGAAACAATGTAATCATACCTTTTTCCCTGGTAAAAGGTGGAAACCCGATCCCCTGCCTCCATTTTCCTTAATAAATAAAATACACTATTGTATTTCGGCGCCCCTACCCGGTTCATGGCGGAATGAGCAAACAAAAAGACATTATTGTTTTCTGCTTTGGTCGAGCCCGGGAAAGCCGTGCCTTTTGCGTGGGCGACCCCCTTTGTCATCGCGCCGATATACTCTGGGTAACTACTCGCATTTACGTTAGCTACCACAGGAGCATTGACGCCGATTTTTTCGATCACTATCCCAAACTCTTTACTTTCTGGCTCTACGCTAAGCGGCGGTAGCTCTACCGCTTTTACTTTGGGCTGATTAGTGTCTTGGCTGTCCACCGGTTTGGAAATCGCCTGAAAGTTGCTCTTCCACCAATACCAGATTTCTTGTTTCACAAAGGGCGCAAAGGCGAGAAATGAAAAAACAATGCCCGTTATTACCAGGGCATTGGCGATTGTTCTAATAACAAGAAAGGCCCAAAAACGTTTTCTTTTTTTCACACCTACATGTGCTCCTACGCTAAAGCTACGGGGCACACCTTTCGCTTTACAAAACCGATGGCTTGCCACCTGAAGCCCGAAGGGCGAAAGGTGGCGCCGATGGAGAGACTCGAACTCTCAACCTTACCCTTAGGACGGGTCTGCTCTATCCAATTGAGCTACATCGGCAAGTAGGTTTGAATTTTAACATAAAGTGGTTTAAAATTAAAGATCATCGGGGTGTAGCTCAGTGGTAGAGCGCGTCGTTCGGGACGACGAGGCCGCCCGTTCAAATCGGGTCACCCCGACCACTTAGTCTAACTCGGTTTGTCGAGAGGTACTTGAGGCCATACTTGATACAAAATACATAATACTTAATACTTGTTTTTCGTTTGACAACAACCCCCATTTAACTTATATTGGAAATAATGACGTCCTTGAGGACGACGTTTTCAACGAAAATAACGTACTTTGTACGATGTTTTTTGCAAAAATGAAACTGCCAACACTCAAACGAAAACAATCTGGCTTTACTCTCCTTGAACTTCTGATCGTTGTTGCTATTATTGCTATTTTGATTTCCATCGGACTAGCCTCTTTCTCTAGAGTCCAAAAAAGCGCCCGCGACACCCAAAGAAGGTCGGACCTGGAAAACATCAGGGGGGCTTTGGAGCAGTATTATGCTGATTACAACAATTACCCAACAGGAGTTATGTCCGACCTCTCCGACGCACTCGAGGGGAGTAACCCACGAAGCATTGTTTATCTAAACGAAGTCCAAACGTTAGGGCCGTTAGGAACAGCTGACCCTTATATCTACGACGACAGTGGAGGCAGCGGACAAACTTATTGCCTCGGATCTGCAACTATGGAGACTGTAACCAACGATAGTGAAACTTGCGGGAGTAATGATTACGGTTTCGTTTTAACTCCTCAGGATTAAACTGGCCTTTCAAACCTCATCCCCTCTTTTATAGCTGTAAATCTCATTCTCGTGGAACCAGAGTTTTTCTTCGAATTTGGCTTCTTCCTTGTTACCTGAAACGTGAACAATATTTTCGACTCCCCGCTTTTCAGCATTGGCATAAGCGGCTGAATCAGTCGCTAGATCGCCGCGAATTGTACCCGGTGGCGCCTTTACAGGCATTGTCGGGCCAGTAATTGACTTAACATTTTCCATCGCATGACGGCCTTCCAATAAAATCGCTACAACTGGGCCGGATCCTACGTAGTCAATTGTCCATTTCCGAACCATTTTCCCAAGTTCCAATGGGTCTTTAGTCCCTAAATCTTCACCTGCATCTTTCCCATACTCCTTATAAGTCGCAAGAGTTTTTTCACCAAGTGTCTTAAGGTACTGATTATTGTTTTTGTAATGTTCACCAAGATGATTTTGACTTGCCCACATCATCTTCAGCGCCACGATTTTCAAGCTCATCCGCTCAAACCGCTGCAATACTTCACCGACCAGGCCTCTTTTTACCCCATCTGGTTTTACTAAAACTACAGTCCTTTCCAAGATTAAGCTAATAGTTGTAGCCTAAGCGAAAACTATGCTTAAGCGCAAATCTCGAGAGTACGTGAATTACGCGAAGCTTAATTCACATACGAAGAGATTTATAAACTATTCCTCCTTTTTAAGTTTAATCATAATTTTAATATTTTAGCAAATTTCGCCTTGTCTTTGTAAGGGCCGATTATAGCTAAGTTCAGAGCGCTATCTCTAAAGATATCAGAAGCTACTTTTTGTATATCAGCGGCTTCAACTTTGTCAATCTCTTTCATTATCTCTTGTGGGGTTTTGATTTTTTCTTCCAAAAGTGCCTGAATTCCAAACAAACTGGCTACTTCCCGCGAATCTTCTAGCTCCAAAACCAGCTTCCCCTTTATATACTCCTTGGCCTTAGTTAATTCCTTGCTCGAAACCTTTTCTTTGGCTAGTTTAGCAAATTCGGCCAAGGTTACTTTGATCGCTTCATCAATCTTCTTTATCTCCACACCCGCTTGAGCAGCAAAAAAACCAGTGTCCCTGTACTCATCCACACCGCTGCGTACATAATAAGCTAAGCC
>MHCO01000043.1:0-7163 GCA_001816645.1 Candidatus Woykebacteria bacterium GWB1_45_5 | reverse complement strand
CCGTAGTTGGATAAAAAGTCGAGAACTCATAGACACACCGATGATAGTATTCAAAACCGCCAGTTTATAGCGGTTCTCATGCCCCCGTGGATAAGAGCGCACCCCGAGGCAAAAATGAGCTTGTTCGGTTTTTTTACTAACAAGTTTAACCGCTGGTCTTTTTTGAGTAATCTCTACCGGTAAAAAGTTGGTTGTCTTCTTGGCAGCCTCACCTCCGAGATGCTTTTCGACTAAGGACTCGGCTTCGTCCGCCCCAACGCCGCCGGAGATTGAGACAATCAGATTGTTTGGAACATAAAACCTGCTCAAGTAAGAAGTTAAATCGCCCCGTTTAATATTTTTCAGCGACTGCAGGCTACCAATAATATTCCAACCAAGAGGTTGGTCACCGTATAGAAGATTCTCAAAGACATCACCAACATAGCGCATCGGCGTGTCTAAATACATTCGTAGCTCCTCAAAGATAACACCTCTTTCCCTCTCGATTTCTCCTGAATCGAGCTTAGAATTTAAAAGCATATCGGTCAGCACGTCTAGTACCAGATCGAGATGCTTTGCACTAGCTTTGATATAGAAGCCGGTGTATTCTTTGGAGGTGAAAGCGTTAAATTCTCCACCAATTCCGTCGATTACAGAAGAAATTTCTAGGGCATTGGGTCGCTTCTTTGTTCCTTTGAAAAACATGTGCTCGAGGAAATGGGCAATTCCATTTTCCTGCCTTTGCTCATAGCGACTACCCGCTCCCACCAAAATCATCGCCGTCACACTACTGACCGAAGGCAACGGCGTCGCCAAAACCCGCAGCTTGTTCTTCAAAACGCTAGTTGTTGATTTCACCGCTTAGATCCTCCATACGCTCTGGATGGGAAACACCCATCAGTCGTAAACTATTACGTAATATTATCTTGGTAGCCATCACCAAAGCTAGCCTCGCTAAACTAGTTCCTTTATCTTTAGGATCAATTACTCGAGCCTGCTCGTAGAATTTATGGAAAAGATCGGCCGTTATTTGGCTGTAGGTAGGTAGAAGGTGAACAGCGTAGTTTTGCGAAATATCTTCGACAATCTCCGGTAATTTCATAAGCGCCTTGATCAAAGCCAACTCCGCAGGCTGTTTCAGCAAACTGGTATCTGAATTGCTAAGATCTTCGAGGCTAAAGCCCTCTTCCTGAGCCTTTCTTAGAATACTCGCACATCGAGCGTGGGCGTATTGCACATAGTAGACTGGGTTCTTTAGGCTTTGCTCGCGGGCTACTTTGAGATCAAAATCCATGTGAGTGTTGGCCGCATGCGAGATAAAAAAGAACCTAGCGACATCCAAACCAACCTTGTCGACTAGTTCTTCCAAAGTGACAAAGGTACCAGTCCGTTTGGACATCCGAACTTCCTTGCCACCCTCCTTTAGCCGAACCAATTGAACAATGATAATATCAAGCTTATCGTCGAATCCTAAGGCTACGGCGGCTGCACGCATCCTCTGTACGTAACCAGCATGGTCCGCCCCCCAAAGATCAATTACCCTATCAAACCCCCTTTCAAACTTATCAAGGTGATAAGCGATATCAGCCAAAAAATAAGTTGGCTCGCTTCCTCCCACATCGCTTCGAACAAGCACACGATCTTTATCTTCAACTCCGCCCCCCGCTTTAAACCAGGTCGCCCCTTCCCGTTCTTCAACTAAACCTTTTTTCCTTAGTACCTCTAAAGCAGCCGCGACTTTACCAGATTCGTACAAGTGCTTTTCGGAGACAAAAGCGTCGAAATCGATTTTTAGCTTGGCCAAGGCGGGTTTGATAAATTCTTTCAGCAAAACTTCTGCTCCCCTCCCCCCTACGTCATATGGCTTCAATCTATATCTTTCTATGTCGGTTTCTTTTTGCAGCAATTTGGCAAGCTCAACGATATATTCGCCCTTGTAAAGACCTTTTCGATCTTCCGCTTTTATCCCTAAAACATCAAGGATGGAAAAGCCTAAAGTTTTAATTTGATTACCAGTGTCGTTTATGTAATATTCTCGCTCAACTTGAAAGCTTGCTTTTTCCAAGCAATTAGCCAGCGCGTCACCCATAAATCCACCCCGACCATTACCTAAAGTAAGCGGTCCAGTTGGGTTGGCTGAGATGAATTCCACCTGCACTTTCTTGTCTTTACCGACTTCCACCCGACCGAAATTCTCATCTTCTTCAATTATTTCCTGTACCTGCGCTTGAAGGAAGCTAGGTGAAATCGAAAAGTTGATAAAGCCGTTAGGGGTAAAATCTGCTTTAAAAATTTCTTCTTTTTTAGCTAACTTAGCCACCAAAAATTTAGCAGTTTTTTCCGGCGGCTGCTTGGAATCGCGCCTGGCTAGCCTTAGAGCAACTGTAGAGTAATAATCACCAAACCTCGTATTGGTTGTTGGCAAAACTTCTGGCCTGACTTCTTCATAGCCGGCTTCTCTCATTGCCTTGGAAAGATGTTCTCGCAAAACCTTTCTAATCATAACTGCCAACTAGTATAGCATCCTATGACATCAGACATAAAGTCCCCGCTCTAAACTAAATACGCCAATAAAGCTAAAACTCTGGCTTTACTTCCCAGCTTTTACCATCGCTGGTGATTTCCACTGTACCATTTTTATCTGTTCTGTATACTTTTGATCCTATGTTTTTTAACAGACTTATTGTATCTGCGCTAGGATGTCCGTAGATGTTTTTGGCGCCGACGGAAATAATACTAACTTCGGGCGCTAAAGCGTCCAGGTAGTTTTTATTAATCGCTGTCTTCGCACCGTGATGTGGTACTTTAAAAACCTCAACATGTCTACTGTCTGTAGTGTAAGGTTGGCTCTTCTCGTCGGCGTCGCCGCTAAGTACGGCGTCAAATTCTCCGTAGGAAACCCGAACAACAATTGAGCTTGCGTTGACATCGCTACCAGCAGCATATTCTCTTGGCCACAAGACCCTATTTCCGTTCGATCAGGAAAAAGCAGCCTATCGCCTTGAAAGACTCCTAACGGGCGAATCTCCTTTTGACTTAAAAGCTGCTCCCAGTCTTTAAAAAGCCGAGAATCAACCCGGCCATTGCTGACCCATAAAGTTTTAATTTTATATCTTTTGACTACTTCAAGAAGACCGGCTAGATGATCGGCTTGCGGGTGGGTAAGGATAAGCAAATCAACTTTATTTGAATAAAACGGTAGATCCGCACCTAAATACCCCAACACCTTATTATCCGGACCACCGTCAATCAAAATCTTGTAGCCAGTGCTGGTTTCGAGAAATATCGAGTCTCCCTGACCGACGTTGTAAAACTTTAGATGAAGCTTGCCATCAGGCTGCGAAAAGAAAAAGCCCCAGACCAGAATATTGCCCACAACTAAAGAGAGAACCGCCAATTTAATTTTATTTGTGGCCAGCCATTCGGACATACCTTAGATAAAAAATAATCGCCACTAAAGCTGCGTAATAAAGCAAAGCTGGCCAAAAATTACCCGCAGAAAATGAAAGATAAGCAAAGGAAACCTTAGCAAAACCTTCAACCAGGAATACAAAGATGGTCAAAAAGGCCCAAAGTATCCAAGCCAAAACAGTAGCCAGAAAAGGAATAACGAGGCTAATCGCTAGAAAGACAAAGCCAAAAATTGTCGCTATTGGAATTATCCACAAGAGGGCAGCATTAGCCAGCGGTGAGATAGCAGATACCGAGCCAAAGTGATAAAAGATGACTGGGACGACTAAGCTTTGGGCAGCCAAGGTCGTTGCCAGGTTATCGCTCACAGCTTTCGGGACGAATTTGAAAAACCGCAGGATCTTTTCTTGAAAGAAAATTATCCCGGCTGTAGCCAGGAAGGAAAGCTGAAAACCAACGTCTTCAACAATCGTCGGCTTAACTAAAAGCATGACAAAAGCGGCCAAAAAAAGGAAGTAAAGAGGGAACCGCTGTCGCCCAGCAAGGGTGGCAAGAAAAGCAGCAGAACCCATAATTGCCGCCCGTACCGCTGGTGCATCAGCCCCGACTAAAAAGGTGTAAAAGGCAATCCCTACTAATCCAAGGAAAATCGCATACTGACGACGAATAAACCGAGATAAACCAATCAAAAACCCTGCCACCACACTGATGTTGTAACCAGAAACCACTACCACATGAATTGTCCCTGTTTTGCGCAAGGATTCTTTGAAATCGACCGGAAGCTCCTCTTTGGCTCCCAGCAAAATTCCTGCCAGAAGAGCGGCCTGTGGTTCAGGCAAAGCAGCGGTGATTTTTTCCTTTAATCTCTCTCTCAGGTTAAAAAGATTTTCTTGCCAGCCAGAACTACCGACAACGTTAATCTTTGGATTGTTCAGTCTTCCTTCTTTGGCTACTCCTTCAATTTCCAGCTTATCGCCATAAGAAAGACGCAGATCAGAACTAGCTCGAACTCCATATCCTTCTATATCAAAATATTGCCATCTATCATAAATCTTCGGCACTTGCAGCAACGTAGCGCTAAATTTTACATCGCCTTCCTGCTTGGGTTGCTCGATAGAAAAAAGGCGCCAGAAGAAGACGACGCCGAGGCCAAAAATAATAAAAACAATTAAGACTTTTTTAATAGATCGTAACTTTGTCTTTGATTTTTTCAAAGGTGCTTGCTCCTACTACTTTTTTGCTTAAAAGCTCCTCTGTCGCGGCGTAGGGGCGGCTAGCAATGATTTTTTGGGCAGTTACCGGACCAATTCCTGGCAAGGTGTCTAGCTCGCCGCTAGGGGCAGTGTTGATATTGATCTTCCCCGCTGCCTGACCAGCCACAGTTCCAGTATCAACCTTCCCTGCTTGACCAATGGCTGGGATATAGATTTTTTGTCCATCGGCTAATTTAGCGGCGAAGTTTAAGTTTTGGGCCACCCAAGCTTTATCAGCTTCACCGGAAAGTCCGGAAGCTTTATCAACCGCTTCGGAAACTCTTGAACCCGCTGGTAAGCTATAAACACCCGGTTTGTTCACTGCACCGGCGATGTCGACCACAATCTCTTCACCGTTTTGATCGCCTTGCGCGCTAATAAATTGTGGGTCACTGCTTTGTCTAGAAAATTTGGCAATCGAAAGCCCAGCCCCAAGTAAAGTAAAGCCGAGCAAAGCGAGGATAAGGGAAACTTGATAGTTTTTAGCCAGACGCAGAAGCTTTTTTGTCCGCTTATTTTTCAGCCATTCCATATTTTCCTAAATACATCACGCGTAGCGGGATATATTTTCCTAAATACATCACGCGTAGCGGGATATCGTAGAAAGATACTAAGAGAAGTTTGGTTGGCTGTCAAGAGTTGGGAAATGTTAGAGGTTCTTGATGTAGTCTTTTGCCCAATCTTTGTAAAAGCCAGTGAGGCGACTCAAACCCCTGGCCTCTAGTTCCTTATCAATCACCCCACCACGGTGTGGGTAGCGGTGCAAGGCTGGCCCGGGAGTTGGAAAACCCTGGGCGTAATGGACAAGTTCGTGGGCAATAGTGTGGTCGATGATCTCCCGCGGGTATTTTTTATCTTGAAAACGGCCATTGATGGTGACTCTAACCGTCTTATCGGTGAAACAGAATTTGATTGAACCAAATCGATAGAGCGCTTTTCGCCCAAAGTGGATCTTAACGTCTTCTTTCTTAGGCACGTCAGAAAAATATTTTGCCCAAAGGCAGTTCAACCTGTTAGCTAAGTAGGTATCGTCACGCATTTGCCCTCTTTGAAAGTAAGCTTTTTCGGAGAATCAGACCCTCCATTGTTTGGTTTAGCCCTCAAAAAACAATCCGGACATTACAGTCTGCCCAGATAGTGATTTTAGATTACTCTATTTACTCAAGTTTAGCAACAAACAAGCGAACAAAAGCTCAAAATTCAAAACGCAAAAGTCAAAATTAAAACCGCTATACGAGCACGGCGTCTTTACACAAGCTCGAAAAGCGAAGAGGAAACTGGAACTGACTCAAGTCTTCGAGAGAATTCCAGAGGATGTCCCAAGCTTTTCAGCTTAGTGTAACAGCTGGCGCAGTCTAGCGGCCGCTTTGGTGTCACCTTTTGCGGAAAAGGTGACAAAATTATCACTTAGTAACAAAGTTAATTATCTTACCCGGCACGTAAACTACTCTTTTGATCTCCTTGCCTTCTAAGTGCTTTTTTACCTTAACCAATTCCGAAGCAGCCTTCTCAACCACATTCTGAATTCTTAATTCTGAATTCTGAATTTCAATAGTGCTCCTTAGCTTTCCATCTATCAAGACGGGGATGGTTATTTTTTCTTTGCGTAAAAACTTCTCTTCGAGCTTTGGCCAGCTTTGGTTGTGAACTGAACCAGATTCACCTATTCTTCGCCAAAGTTCCTCGGTGGTGAAAGGCGCAAAGATAGACAACGCGATGAGGTATTTTTTCAAGGTAGCAAGGTCGATTTCTTCTTTATGCTTCGAGGCAAAGTTAAGAAATTCCATTAGAGCGGCGATGGCTGTGTTGAACCTAAGAACTTCCACATCCTCGCCAACTTTCTTTACGAGCTTATTTATTTCTCCAGCCACCAAATTGTTAGCAGTTTTAATAGGTAGGCCGTTAATTTCAAGCGTAATTTGCCAGACTCGATTTAAAAACCGATAGACGCCGGCTATTGCTCGATCAGAAAAGTCACCACCCAGATCATATGGCCCAATAAATAGCAGATACATTCGGAGAGTGTCGGTGCCGTAGGCAGCCATGTATTCGTTGGGGTTAACCACATTACCGCGACTCTTGCTCATTTTCGCCCCGCCGTGAATAATCAAGCCATGGGCTCGGAATTTCTTAAACGGCTCTTCAAAGTCAAGATAACCCATATCGTTCAAAGCCATAGTAATGAATCGAGTGTACAAAAGATGCATCACTGCGTGCTCATTACCGCCAATATAAGAATCAACCGGCAACCATCGCCGCGTGATCTCACGATCCCACGGAATTTCCAATTTCCAATTTTCAATTTTCAATTTCTTATTTGTCATTTGGGCTTTGTCATTTGAAATTCCTACGCTTGGGTATCTCAAGAAGTACCAACTAGAATCAAGAAATGTATCGGAAACATCAGTTTCTCGTTTTGCCATTTTTTCACATTCCGGGCACTTTACGCTCAAAAAACCTGGCAAAGTAGCAAGTGGGCTGACACCTTTACCTTTGGGCTGATAATCTTTCAAATACGGA
>MHCO01000042.1:248-10573 GCA_001816645.1 Candidatus Woykebacteria bacterium GWB1_45_5 | reverse complement strand
TTTTTTAAAAAACGCACTTTCCGGTAAATGGGTAGTTTTGGCGGCAAAACGTGCCCGCCGGCCCGATGTTGCTGCTGGGACTGAACCGCTTTGCCCTTTTTGCGAGGGGCAAGAATCCAAAACTCCAAAAGAAGTTTACCGGTTAGGGCGTGGCAGAAAAAATGCACCCGGTTGGCAAATCCGCGTCGTGCCGAACAAATATCGCTTTGCGCCGATCCACGAGCTAATTATCCACTCTCCAGCCCATGATGATAGCTTTTTTACCTACAAAGCGAGTTATATCGCCAAGATTTTCCGAGTTTATAAAGAACGTTACCTTCGTTGGCAAAGAAAGGGGCAAGTTTTTATTTTTTACAATCACGGAACCAGCGGTGGTGAATCTCTACCTCACTCTCACACCCAACTGGCCGTGGTTCCAAAGCAGATTCGACTCGACACGCCACGGGCAGTTTCTCCAGAAAACATTGCTCACGAAGGCCACTATTTCACCATTTTTATTCCCCAAACAAGCGGCTGGCCTTATGAGGTCTGGTTTTTGCCGAAAGAACGAGGCCGCTACTTTGGCGAAACTAGGCCAGAAGAAATTAAAGATCTTGCTAAAGTTTTTTCGCGAGTTTTGAAGAAGCTGCAAAGAGTTTTGGGGGCAGATTTTCCTTTTAATTTTTATATCTACCCAGGCGGTGACTGGTATTTGCGACTGATTCCAAGGGTAAAGACGCCAGGAGGCTTTGAGATCGGAACAGGTATTCTTGTCAATACTACCGATCCCAAACAAGCCACCAAAAAAATTTCTTGGAAAAGCTAAGCGAGCCTTGGTTAAATAGTTGGCAGCAGCCGCTTCATTAGTTATATTATAATTGTCATATTAAATCTCGACGTAGGAACGATAGTGACGTAGCACGCGAGAGAACCTAAATCATTGAGCGAGTAGCGAAATTATTTAGTTTCAAAGCGGGCTATTGTTTCTCCAGCGAGATATAATCGTCTTCGAACGAGTCTCGACGATTGTTTCTCTTCAAGATATAATAGGTTCTTTGGATGATTACAAAAGAAGCCGTCCTTGCACAGCTTGAAAAAGTCTTGGATCCTGAACTTCAGATTAATATAGTCGATCTAGGCCTCATTTATGACGTGAAAGCGAAGAATAGTGATGTTTTTATTCTAATGACTTTAACCTTCCCGGGCTGCCCACTTGCTAGCGTTATAAATAAAGAAATAAATGATAAAGTTAAAAAATTAAAAGGGATCGGGAAGTTGGATTTAAAAATTACTTTTGACCCACCTTGGGATATTTCTAAGATGGACCAGGAAGCTAGAGCAAACCTAGGGTTAATCGGAATCTCGAATACAGAAGATTAATGAGTAAGTAAGTTAATCAAGTCTATGAATTTTAATTTTATTGATCTAATTATTCTATTTTTCCTTTTCTATTTTGTTTGGCAAGGCTATCACACTGGTTTTCTCGGTGGATTATTAAACATTATTAGCACTGCTCTTTCCTTCGTCGCTGCGATCGTGTTTTACCCGCAGCTTGGCCAATTTTTGGTTGCTAAATTTGGCTGGGCTCAAAATATTGCCATTGTTGCCGCTTTTTTCCTGATCTTAATTTTTGTCGAGATCGTCATTAGTTTTATTTTACATCGGTTTTACTCTCTTATCGCCCCGTTCTATAAAGCGATTAGCAATCTTTTAATTTTTGATAAAATTTTAGGCACTGTCCCTTCCGTTTTGGTTGGTTTGTTTTTAGTTAGTTTATTTTTGTTACTCCCCATGATCTTGCCGGTTAAGGAAAATATGCGGCAGGTAGTTTCGGATTCATGGTGGGGAAAAAATGTTTTGACCAAACTTTTACGCTACCAGCCGCAGATCGAAAATGTTTTAAGCCGGTTGCCGTATAAAAATCTTGCTTATTTGATCACTCCACAGCCATTAAGCAGTCAGTCGGTCCAGCTTAATTTTCCAAAAGAGATTAAGTTGGCGCCAGATTCAGTAAGTGAAAAGGGAATGTTTGATTTAGTCAATAAAGCAAGAAGGGCGGACGGTAAAAAGGCTTTGGTTTGGAGCGACGCGTTACGCGAGGTTGGCCGCAAACATTGCTTGGATATGTTTGAAAGAAACTACTTCTCTCACTACACCCCAGAAGGCAAGTCGCCATTTGATCGAATGGATGAGGCTGGAATTAAATATAAAGCGGCTGGCGAAAACTTAGCCTATGCGCCAAGCGTGGAGGTAGCCCATCAGGGTTTGATAGATTCACCGGGCCACCGAGCCAATATTTTACGGCCCGAATTTGGCCACCTTGGCGTGGGGGTGATTGATGGGGGAATAAATGGCAAAATGTTTTGTCAAGAATTTACGGATTAAATATCCGAATTGACCAAAATCCTCAAGAGCTACTAGACAATTTACAAACGTGCTTGGTTATCCAAATTAATCAGAATAGTCAAGAATAATTTAGATTGCTTGATTGTTGATTTTTTCCACAATATTGATAATAATATTGTTAGATATAGTTACACGACCGGTGTTTGGTTAGTCACCTAATTAAGGTGAAGGAGGCAGTTGTATGGAGAGAAGCCCTCCGGGATAGAAGGTCCCTTTAAGGGGCCGACAGGCGAATAGCCAAGGATAGTGTGCCCTCGTCTATCCTTGGCGGAATTATCCGAGATAGCTTTAAGACCCACCCCTTAAGGGTGGGTTTTTGTTTACTGGTAAAAATATTTCTCCTCTGCGACTCCAAGCCAATTGAACTTATTATTTGTTTATGCTAAAATTCTGCTATTCTAGGGGAGATTGAGGGCGCTTATTAGTAGGCTGGGCACATAGCTCAGCGGTAGAGCACCACTCTTATAAAGTGGGGGTCCTTGGTTCGAATCCAAGTGTGCCCACCATAAGCCTTTATTGGCTAGATCAAAGTGGAAGCGCCCCTCTCCTTTTAAAAGATGAAACTTCTTTACGCTTTGCTTTGTGATAGCGCTTTTTTGTCGATTGATCGGAAGGTCAATATTATTGGCGTGTTTGAAACTATCAACGCCGCCAAATTTCCGGTTACCCATCCCAAATTCGTCATTGTTGGTTCGGTCGCACCGAGTAAAAAAAACTTTAAGATGAGCATTAATATAGTTGACGAAGAAAACAAGGTTCCGGTGCTAGGAGATATTCAAGAGAGGGAAGTTAGTCTACCCAAAGAAGGTGGCGGACAAAACTTTAATTTTATCGTTGAGGTGGTGAACGCTAATTTTGCCAAACCAGGCAGCTACAGCGTTAAAATTTCGATTGACAGTGAAGTAATCGGTGAAATCCCCCTGAAAGTTGCAGAAAGTAAACTTGAAGCCTTAGGCCCACCTTCTTAAAGCTCCTCAAGCTTGACCGGCTCTTCAAGACGGCCTTGGATGAGATTGAGATATTTTTCGGTTGTTGCGAGACGTTTGTGACCCGCTAGTTTAGAGACAAGCACTAGGGAAGTGCCTGACATAAGGTGATGGGCGACGAAAGTGTGGCGCAGATCGTTCACCTTCGCGTCGCGAATTCCTGCCAGTTTGAAATAGCGGTCAATCGCTGTTCTAATATTTCGGACCAAAAGGGGGCGACCAGTTTTGGTAACAAAAAGAGTTTCGTCGCGGCTCTTTGGTCGGATTTCCAGATAACGGTTTATTGCCTCTTCAGCCGCCCTGTTTAAAGGTACTGTTCTTTCTGGGTAACTTTCACCAGCCGGTACATGAAGTTCGCCAGTTTTAGCGTTAGCGCTAAACTTTACATCAGCAACCTGCAACCTGGCAAGTTCGCCAATTCTGATGCCGGTTTGGAGAAGCAACTCAATAATCGCACCCATTCGGATATCAGTACGCGCAGCGTCGCGTAGCGCTCGGTACTCGGTTTTCGAAAGTATCCGCGGCGGCTTCATTTCAAACTTGGGGTGTTCGAGTAGAGTAGCTGGGTCATCGGAAATATAATCGTTAATTTTTAAGAAGCGAAAGAAAGTTTTAGTGGAATTGGTCTTGCGTGAGATGCTTTTTGGGGTGTAGCCCTCTTTGGAAAGCTTGGCCATGAAGGCCTGGAGATCTTTGGTGTTGATTTCTTGAACGCGAGTCTTTTTCAAATCGGCGAGGAAACCACATAACTGCTCAATGTCTTTACCATAAGCCAAAACAGTCGCACTACTGCGACCTTGACCCTTTAGATGATTGACAAATTTACTATGTGCTTCGTGAGCTGGAATCATGACTTTAATACCTGTTGATTTAAATTGTAACACTTTTGGAAAATACTTGTCAAGAGACTATGGGTCTCTGCGTAACTAAATAATTCCGCAAGCTCGATTATTTAGGTACTTTCGAGACCCGCGCTCAGAAATCTATGATTTCTGATCTAAGGATCCATGTATGTTCAAAACCTTCAGTTTTTCACGTACTCCCTGCCCGTCCGGCCCGCCCGCTTCGAGTTCGCGAAGCGAAGTCGGGCGTGGTAGGCGGGTCGGATCCTGCGTTCAAGTATAGTCTACGACTTAGGAACGTAGTGACGCAGAGCGCGAAGCGATCTATAAAATTGAACTAGGGATTCTGCGCGACTAATTTTCTCGTTAGCGTTTAAGTAGGTTTGGTGCTCTTGAGACCCGCCCTTAGAAATCTATGATCTCCGATCTAAGGACGCTACTTAACTAAATAGACCGCTGCGCGGGCTCGAATAGTAATAGTGGTATATAATTAAACCATGAGGACAATTTTTCGTTTTAGCGTAATCTTGGTTTTAATTATCTCGACAATTGCTGTTGGTAGAAATATCGCGAGCCAGCTTTCTAAGTTCAAGGAGATCTATCAGGCAGACAAAAAGGTTCAACAATTAAGTAAAGAACAAGCAGATCTTAAAGCTCGCTTAGAGAAAGGGAATAGCCCATCGTTTGTGGAAAAAGAGGCACGTAATAAACTCGGGTTTCAGCAACCTGGCGAGACTCTTTACGTGGTTGATATGGAAAGAGAACAAGCAAACCAGCAAAGGGTGGTAGATAAAAAAAATTGGCAAGCGTGGGTTGACCTACTCTTCCATTAGGGGGCAACAAAGCTTTTTGCGCTTCGATAGATCGTAATCGAAGTAACTGAGATGTTGTTAACAGCGTCAGCGGCGCGAACACTAATCGTATGATTCCCCGCTTTAACCTCCCGGAGATCCCAAGAATAGATGTACGGCGGGGCAATGAAGGCTTTAACAATCTGTCCGTCAATGAGAAGCGAGACCTTTTTAACACAGATATCATCTGTTGCTTTTATTTCAATCAAAAGGCTGGTTTCTCTAAGATAGTCTCCTTCAGTAGGATTTTCGATAGCGACCGAAGGGGCGGTTTCATCGGATAAGGAGGCAAGGTTAGTGCAGGTTGGTG
The DNA here is from genome assembly GCA_001816645.1 of Candidatus Woykebacteria bacterium GWB1_45_5. GTDB lineage: Bacteria > Patescibacteriota > Microgenomatia > Woykebacterales > RBG-16-39-9b > GWB1-45-5. The sequence continues at coordinate 5,199 of MHCO01000042.1, read as the reverse complement.
TTTCGGCAAGTGATCTTAAATCACGCTGGTTGATCGTGCTGATTACCAAAATAGGGATGGTAAGGAGCATAAATAAAACCAAAAATACTGAAACAAGGTTTTTGATATTACTTGGAGTGTTAACAGATTTAAGAAAAGCATCAAGTGCCACAATCGCTGGCGTGCTGGGTTTAAAGCTACCAGTTGATCGTTGCTTACCTCTAGCCATAAAGATTACCCTCACTAATTTTATAGTACGCAAGTTCTGACCAAATGTCAAACCTTACTAACCGAGGTTGACGGAACTTTTTGGATTTGTTAAAATTGGGTGGCTTCGATGCGGGTGGGGGGTTTAGAATCCCGCGAGGCTCATAATCTCGCTCAAGCCGGTGCGAGTCCGGCACCCGCTACCATCACAAAAGAGGCTATAAAAAGCCTCTTTTGTGTTAGAATGAGCCTGATGAAATTTCTAGATGTTGGGGCGGCGGTTATTTTAAGGGAAGGAAAGATCTTACTTGCCCAAAGGAATAGAAATAAATTTTTGGGTGGTAAGTGGGAATTTCCTGGGGGAAAAATTGAGGAGGGTGAATCTGTAAAAGTCGGGTTAGCTAGGGAAATTTTAGAAGAATTTGGGATCGAGGTTGTGGTGGGTAAGCTACTGACCAGTGTAGCCCACGAATATAAGAGTGTTATCAATATTAATCTGCACGCCTATTTTTGTCAGCCAAAAAATATCGATTTTAAAATTTCCGAGCACGAAAATGTCGCTTGGGTTGTACCAGCCGAACTTCTAAACTATGACCTAGCCCCGGCCGATTTAAAGATTGCTAAGGCGCTTTTGAAAAATCTGTAGTTTGAATCGATTTTCGAATTTGTTTATAATTTAAAGACTTGGAATTTTGGCTACGTAGCTCAGTGGTAGCACGCTCGTATTCTATGCCTCCTTCGGAGCCGAATACTCCGCGTGCTGCGACCTCGCAAAGCGAGGACTAAGAGCAGCGGACTCTAGCAATTTGCCAGGGTAGCTCAGCGGTAGAGCAGCGGACTCATAAGCCGTTGGTCGTGGGTTCAAATCCCACCCCTGGCACCAAAGTGGCAAATTGCGCAGAAACCGAGAGTACTGAGGAATTGAAGCGTTTGCGAAATTCCGAATTACGTAGGTTTCTCTAAGCCGTTGGTCGCCCCGCTAAGCGGGGCCCCTGCCACCAGTTTTATGGGAAATTTATCTTTCGAAGAATTCAAAAAACTAGACTTACGTACCGGAAAGGTGATTTCGGCAGAGGTTGTGCCGGGTTCAGAAAATTTATTGAATCTGCAAATCGACATTGGTGATCCTTCGACAAGCTCAGGACTAGGAAAGCGGCAAATAATTGCCGGAATTGCGAAATATTACAGTCCAAAAGAACTCGTTGGTAAAAACCTCGTTATCGTTGCAAATCTAGAACCAAAGAAACTGATGGGACTGGAATCCCAAGGGATGATCCTTTGCGCTGAAGTAAACGGTGAACCAGTTTGTTTAGTTCCTCTAAAAGACGTTCCTCCTGGATCAAATGTCCGCTAACAACCACCAGCATCATCCAAAACCGCATTGCCGTTGGTTAGAACCATTGTCGTTGAACCTAATCTGATGATCGATTTGTCGCTGCTGCAGAGTTGATAGGTAAAGACACTAAAGTCCTGGGAGTCAGGTTCCAACTCATTTAGGTTGGTTGGATACTTACCGGTTTCAATATAATAAACATTTAGCTTCTTAGCGATAGCATCTAAGTTAGCTTTGGTTTGGATGGTAGAAGCCTGGTTTATTGGTTGGGTAGTGTTGGCTGGCCTACTTAATAATCCAAGTTGTTTAGTTGCCAAAAAGACAATGATTAACCCGCCAAGTAGAAGACTGATAAGCCCAAAGACTCTCATATTCCTATTATTAACTAATTAACCAAACTCGTCAAACAGGCTGGTTTTTGGTATACTTCTCACATATGAAAAGGATTTTAACTGGAGACAGACCGACGGGAAAATTGCATCTGGGCCATTATGTTGGCTCACTAAAGAATCGCTTAAGACTTCAAGATGAGTTCGAGGTCTATCTTCTCGTGGCTGATTTGCACGCGCTGACTACTAATACTGACACACGCAGCCTGAAACAAAATATTAAGGATTTGGTGCTTGATCAACTCGCCGTGGGAATCGATCCAAAAAAAGTCACTTTCTGTGTTCAGAGCCAGATCCCGGAAGATCAAGAATTGGCCGTTGTATTTTCTATGTTAGTATCTAAACCCCGCCTGGAAAGAATTCCGACTCTCAAAGAAGTGATGCGGGATTTGAAGATCGAAACTGCCTCTTTAGGCCTACTTTCCTATCCTGTTTTGCAAGCCGCAGACATTTTAATGGTTAAAGCTAATTTAGTGCCGGTGGGGAAAGATCAGGCAAGCCATATTGAACTGACTAGGGAAGTTGCACAAAAGTTTAATTCCACCTACAAAGAAACCTTTCCGGTTCCGGAGGCTTTGATTCCCAAAGATATCAGTACTTTACCGGGGATAGATGGTAGGCAGAAGATGAGCAAAAGTCTAAACAACGCGATATTTTTGTCTGACGATGAAGAGATAGTTCGAGAAAAAGTGATGAAAATGTACACCGATCCTACTCGGATTCACTCAACCGACCCAGGACACGTGGAGGGAAATCTACTTTTTATTTACCACGACGCCTTCAACGAAAACAGGATTGCAGTCGAAGAATTGAAGAGGCGGTATCAGGAGGGTAAGGTTGGCGACGTTGAAGTTAAGGAAAAGCTGGCCTCGGCCTTAAACAAATTTTTGGGACCAATTAGGACGCGGCGAAGGAGGCTAGAAAAAGAAACCGGTTTGGTTGAAAAAATTCTGGAAGAAGGCACCAAGAAGACCCGCGCGCAAGCTAAGAAAACCCTCCAAGAAGCAAAAGCCGCCATGAACCTTGTTTAACCTCCTACTTAATTGCTTCTCCAACAGATTTGGTGATATAATAGAAGGCTTTGCTTTCTGCGTCGTTTCACTCCTACGCAAGATTATATCTGGCAATTGTTTCTCTGGCGAGATATAATCTACGGGCTCAATTCCCTTAGGTTAATTGAGTTTACCAAGCGGATTAAGTTGACTAAGTTGAAAGGATTCAATGGAGAATCTTAGGAAACCGGCAAAAAATCAAAACACTTTGCGGACAGTTGCTCTTTACGTTGTCCTGGCCCTTGTGGCGACATTTGTTATCCTTTCCTTTACCCAAACACAAAAGGGTGGTGAGCAGAAAGATCTTTCCGAAGTATTACTGCTGATTAAAGAGAAAAAGGTAGAGCAAGTGACGGTAGACGGCAATACTATAATTGCTGATGTTAAAGATGATGGCAAAATTAAGGCGACCAAAGAAGAGGGCGTAAGTTTTTCCGAAATTCTTAAAGACTCTGAGATTGATCCAAAAAGTTTTTCCTGGAGCGTGCGAGATACTTCCACCTCAAAAACAATCGCTAATCTTGTGTTCACATTCTTACCAGTGGTCTTGATCATTGGCTTTTTTGTTTTTTTCCTTCGCCAAGCACGGATGACTGGGGACAATCTTCTTTCTTTTACCCGTAGTCGCGCTCGGCTTTTTAGTAAAGATAAGTCGGTCGTAAGATTTACTGATGTTGCTGGAGTTGAAGAAGCTAAGCAAGAACTGCGAGAAGTTGTTGAGTTTTTGAAGAGCGCCGAAAAGTTCCGCGCTCTTGGTGCAAAAATTCCTAAAGGAGCACTTTTAGTTGGCCCCTCTGGTGTTGGAAAGACTCTTTTAGCTCGAGCTGTTGCTGGGGAGGCTGATGTGCCTTTTTTCTCGATAGCTGGCAGTGAGTTTATGGAGATGTTGGTTGGTGTTGGTGCTTCCCGGGTGCGAGATCTTTTTGAGAATGCCAAGAAAAACGCGCCGGCGATAATTTTCATTGACGAGATAGATTCTATTGGTAGAACAAGGGGTTTGGGTATCGGTGGAGGCCACGATGAACGAGAACAAACCTTAAACCAAATTTTAGTCGAAATGGATGGTTTTGAGCCGAAAGATAACGTCATTGTTATGGCGGCTACTAACCGGCCAGATATGTTGGACCCAGCGCTGGTCCGTCCCGGCCGCTTTGATCGAAGAGTTACCCTTGATTTACCTGATATTGAAGGGCGAAAAGCAATAGTTAAAATCCATTCACGGAATAAACCTCTGTCGTCCGATGTCGATCTTGAAAAAATCGCCAGAAGAACAGTTGGTTTTTCTGGAGCCGATCTGGAAAACATGCTTAATGAAGCGGCGATTTTGGCTGCTCGTGGCAATAAAAAGCAGGTTGAGGCTAAGGATTTAGAAGAAGCCGCACTTAAGGTTCAGCTTGGTCCAGAAAAAAAGAGAATGACCAGTGAAGAGGAAAAGCGAATGGCTGCTTATCACGAAGCAGGCCACGCTTTAGTTACTAAGATGCTACCTCACATGGATCCAGTCCACCGTATTTCTATAGTCGCTAGAGGACTAACTGGAGGACACACTCTTATCCCCCCGTCAGCTGATCGTTATAACGAAACAAAAACCCGTCTTCTCGAAATAGTCGCCTCTCTTCTTGGCGGTCGGGCGGCTGAAGAAATTGAATTTAATGAATTTACGGTTGGTGCTTCTTCTGATATTTCCCGAGCCACCGAAATCGCCCGCAAAATGGTCACCGAATTTGGCATGAGTAACCTCGGGCCAATCACCACCGGTGTGCGGGGCGAAAACCCTTGGCTTGCCAGGGAACTAGGCGATCCAAAACCCCTTTCTGAAAGCCTAGCTTCCAAAGTTGACGATGAGGTTAAAAAAATAATCGACAGCTGCTTTGAAAGAGCAAAGAAGATCTTGCGAGAAAATAAAGAAAAGCTAGATTTGGTTGCGGGTGAATTGATAAAGATCGAAACTCTCGAAGGAGATGAATTTGAGGCTCTTGTCGAAAAAGGCG
>MHCO01000042.1:0-237 GCA_001816645.1 Candidatus Woykebacteria bacterium GWB1_45_5 | reverse complement strand
CAAGTAAAGGACCAAATCGAAGAGCCAAAGAAGGAAGAGTCAAAAGAAGAACAAGAAGAAAAAGAAAAAATCCGCGTAATCGACCTCTAAACCGAAAGACTTACTCACAGTTTTCTATAAAAGCGAAAGGGCAACCCCCAAGGGAATTGCCCTGTTCTCTCAATTCTTTCCTGACCTTCCTTATCCAGCTCGAGGATGGGCCCTTTCATAGACCTGACGCGTCAACTCGCCCTCAAG
>MHCO01000041.1 GCA_001816645.1 Candidatus Woykebacteria bacterium GWB1_45_5 | reverse complement strand
CAATATTTTCCGCTGCTGCCCGGGCTCTTCGTAAATCTTTATGCGGGCCATCTTGTAAATTTTGGTCGGCCGTATAACTGTGAATAGTCGTCATCATTGCCTTTGCCACGCCAAATTTTGCGTGCATCACAGCAGCCACCGGCGCAATACAATTGGTCGTGCAAGACGCATTGTTGATTATCGGCTCGCTGCCATCATCTTTATCAGCATTGACACCAATGAGATACGTTCCAACCCCGCCTTTCGCCGGTGCGGAAATTACAACTCTTTTCGCTCCAGCCTTAATATGGTTCATCGCGCTTTCTTTATCAGTAAAACGGCCGGTCGATTCAATCACCACGTCCACACCAAGATCTTTCCAAGGCAGCAAAGACGGGTCTTTCTCGGCAAATACGGGGTACTTTTTTCCTGCCACAATTACATTTTGAGGCTCAAAAGAGACTTGCTTGTCGTAAATACCGTAGGCGGTGTCATACTTTAACAAATGGGCAAGAGTCTTAGTGTCGGTCAAATCATTAATTCCAACAATTTCCACTTCATCGCCATGATGATCAACCGCCACCTTAAAAGCACTCCGGCCGATCCGCCCAAAACCATTTATCGCTATTTTTAGCATAATTGTTCTCCTTTTATTTCATTATCGACTAAAGGCTTATTAGTTTCAAGACCCGTTCAGTTCCCGAGGTATAATTCGCTTCAGCTGTTCTATGTTTGGTCTTTCGGCGTCTACTCACTAAGAGGCGTCGTTTTTAATGTAGGAGAAATAGGAATAGTGGAAGTATTCTGTGAAATATTATGTAGAGGCACTGGAAATTCCATTGTAAGTTCAAAAAAGATAAATAAAGCTACTAGAACCCAGAGCAACAAGATTGCAAGAATCTTTCGATTTTTTGCCAATACAGCCGCCATAATAGTGGCAATTATCAAGGATACGGGAAGAACTCCAAAGATAAGTGAAATACTAAGTAATATACCTGCACCAAATCCTTTATCACCAGGGGGTATAAGGAGGCGAGCTAACCAATACCAAACAAGTAAGGCAAGGGGTAAAACTATTGATGAAAAAAGTGATGATACATACCAGGGAAATTTTATTTCTGTCTTTTTGTTCCAGGCATTCTCGGATTTTACTTGTGGTTGGGTAGAAGATATATCCACTGAGTTAATTATAAGCTGAGGGGCTTTAAAAGGCAAAAAACTCCCTCCACCGCTACTTGATAGAAAAGGAAAGCCGAGATGGTAATAAAGACGAAGGTTAAAGCTAAAATAGTCCGGTTTTTTATAGTGGCAAATAGTATCCCTAAAAAAGTACCAATAACGACAGCAAGGAAAAGAATCAGAACCACAGATTCAAATTTATTAAAACCTGCTTGTATAAGGCGGTGGTCAATAACGAATACAGGGTTAAAAGGCAAAAGTAAAGTAAATACAAGGATGCCCCAGCCAAGCCTAGATTCTGGAGCTACTAGTTTGTCAATCGCAGGAATAATGATAAGGTCTAGAACAAAATAGATTGAAACGTAAGTGATTAATAATAAAGAACACCTGCTGATCCATCTGAAAACTGGCTTATTGGTAAGGTTTTTCTCTGGCTGAGCAGATGGTGTGTTCATTTAAGTAACTTAAAGTTTTAATTGATTAAACTTAAAACTAGACAAAATCGCGTCATAAATCGCTTGGTTTTTTTCGTAAATTTCTGAGGTTTCAGCAGTAAAACCAATACTAATTGACTTACTACCTCCGACACAAGTAATTCCGTAGGTAACTCTGATTGTCTGTTCACCATAGAATACTATTGCATCACACCCATCCAATTTCAGGTTTTTAATTTTCTTCATAACCTGTCCATCAGATTCCAATTCACTGCCTATACTTGTTTTCTTAAGCTCTTCCCACAGCTTTCTATCTTCTTCTGAAAGTGGTTGAACGATAATATTTAGCTCTGTTTCTATTTCACCATACTCATCACTACCCCCCTGGCCTCTTTTTACTGAAGAGTAGCTTCGGAAAATCTTTCTGCCAGTATCTTCTTCGATTTCTCTCCAACCAGCCGGCAACTTTATCGAGTAACCAATTTGGCTGCTTTGATAAGTTTTCCAGCCGCTAGTATCAACTTTCTCTGCTGGCTTTTCCTGGCTAGAAGTAAATTTGAGGTTAGAAAGCATCTTATTATAAATATCTTTAACTTCTTCTTTGTTTGGCGAAATATTAACGGTAATTATTAAAAGATCGTTCTCGTGTTTTATAAAGGTTGTAATTGAGGGCACCACTACATCGGGATTTACTGGTTTATTAATCTGAACGGCTTGATTGCTGTCTATCATCACTTTCTTACTTTGCGTTTCTGAGTTCAGGTGTTCTTTTAGCCAATTATCTAGGGAAAGTGGGGTAGCAATGCGTATAATTATCACAAAATCCCGAATCGAATCGATTTTACTAATTCGATCAAACTTCAGTTGATCTACATTTGGTCCAAAGATGGTCCTCGCTGCCCCATTTTCGTCAGTGGCCGACTCCTGCCAGCTCCACTCTTTTGGGTACCCGACCTGATAATTAAAATCTTTGGATTTGTAAAGATTCCACCCCTCTGGTAGAGTCAATTCTACAGATTTCCCCTGTTCACTAAGCTTCTCTGTAAAAGGCAACTGAATATCTAAAACCGCCGCCGCAGTAATAGCACTCACAACCAGAAAGATTCCAAGAAGGAGGGAAAATATAATTTTATTAAAATTGAACTTGTGAGGTTTTATCTCAGTCTGGGCAAGTGGTGTGTCCATAAACTAAATTATAAATCGAAGGGTTCTAAAACGCAAAAAACTCCCGAAGTGATATAATCGCAAGATTACATCTCGCGCTTGTTTCTCTAGCGAGATATAATTTTAATGAAGGTATCCTCTGTCCATGAAAATTGAAATTAGTCAGCCCTGGAACCTAAGTGCTAATCAAACCTTAAAGGATTTGGGTACTTCTAAATCCGGCCTTTCCCATCACGAAGCTACTAAACGCTTACAAATTCACGGTCACAACGATATTGAAAGAGTCTCCCGCCGCAGCGGCTTCTCAATTTTTTTAAGTCAGTATAAAAACCCCCTTATTCTCATTTTAATCGGCGTCAGTATAACGAGTTTCCTCATTGGCGATCGTCTGGGATCAGGCATTATTTTAGTCATGATCGCCGTCAACTCTCTAATGGGTTTTATTCAAGAATTTCGTTCGGAAAAAGCCGTAGAACTTTTGCGGCGAAAAGCTAGTTTGAAATCGAGAGTTATCAGGAATGGGCAAGAGGAAACCATCCATGCTGTCGACCTTGTTCCGGGCGACGTGGTCAAAATTTCTCAAGGTAGTGTTGTACCAGCCGATCTACGCTTAATTGTAGCTAAAAATTTAGCAATCGACGAGTCGGTAATCACTGGAGAGTCTTTCCCATCTGAAAAAACTGCTGAAACTTTAAAAATAAAGAAAGGAATCCCCCAGGAGCTAAAAAACGTTGCTTTCATGGGTACCAATGTCGAAACTGGCGATGGATTTGGTGTCGTCTTTGCGACTGCAAGCAACACAGAATTTGGTAAAACCGCTCTCGCCCTAAAATCAGCCGAGCCGGAAACCGAATTTCAAACCGGAACGCGAAAATTTGGTAATTTTCTTGCTATCTTAATTCTTTCCCTCGTTGTTTTTATCTTCATTGTCAATATCTGGCTCAAACCAATTTTTCTTCACAGCGAAAGCAATGTCCTTGAAGCACTGCTTTTTTCTCTTGCTTTAGCAATCGGAATTACACCAGAACTCCTACCAATCATCATCACCATCAATCTTTCCCAAGGAGCAATGTTAATGTCGAAAAAACACGTCATTGTCAAAAAACTTATGTCAATTGAAGACCTTGGCAACGCCGACGTGCTTTGTACTGATAAGACGGGTACCATCACTGAAGGAAAAATTTTCCTCGAAGATTATTTCAATTATGATGGTAAGCAAGATTCAAAACTACTGCTCTACGGATTGCTAAGTAACACTGATGAAGGTCAAACCGCCGCTCATCCGTTGGAAGCCGCCCTCGCCAGGGCCGTCGAGACTCGCAAAGAAATCGTTACCGAAGCCGAGGGTTTTGAAAAAACGGACGAGCTGCCTTTTGACTTTGAAAGAAAACGAAACAGCGTACTTGTCCAAAATAAAGAAGGCGCTTTATTAATCAGCAAAGGCGCAACCGAACATATCCTACCAATCTGCACGTCGCTATTAATAAATGGCGACCCCACTCTTTTGCTGGAAGGGCAGCGACGTCTTTTGCGGGAAAGATTCATTCAACTATCCGGTCGTGGCTTAAGGATATTGGCCGTAGCGGTGAAGAACACAGAAGCTAAAAAGAAGTTAAGCAAGGAGGATGAGAATGGTCTGACTTTCTTGGGATTCCTCGTCTTCTCCGACCGGCCAAAACACGCTATTCAAGAAACAGTCCAGGGTCTGGAAGATCTCGGCGTCCAAATCAAGATTTTGACCGGCGATAATGAATACGTTGCCAAATATATCTGCGATCAGGTCGGCATCAAAGTGAAAAACATCGTCACCGGCGAAAGTATTGATACTTTGAGCGACGAGGAACTAGCTAGTTTGACCGCTGAAGCAACAATATTCGCTAAAGTAACGCCGGAACATAAACTGCGGATCGTCAAGGCGATTAAAGCAGCCGGACACACCGTTGCCTTTATGGGTGATGGGGCGAACGATGCACCGGCACTAAAGGCAGCGGACGTTGGTATTTGCGTAGACACTGCCGTTGATATTGCTAAAGAAGCGGCCGATGTGATTATCTTGCGCAAGGGTTTGGACGTTTTAATTGAAGCGGTCAAAGACGGTCGCCGCACCTTTGGTAATTCGATGAAATATATCTTCGCTACTTCTAGTGCCAATTTTGGCAATATGTTTTCTCTCGCCGGCGCTTCCCTATTTTTACGCTTTATTCCCCTCCTACCGGCTCAAGTAATATTGCTCAATTTACTTAGTGATGTTCCCTCGCTGGCTGTTTCGACCGACAATGTTGACAGCGAATATTTAAAAAAGCCGAAGCATTGGGATATTCATGCTATTGGTAGATTCATGATACCCTTTGGTTTGATCAGCTCAATTTTTGATTTTCTCACTTTTTTCCTTCTACTTTATGCTACAAGTCGCCTGGCTGATCCAAGGGGTATGTTTCGAACCGGTTGGTTTATCGAATCTTTAGCCACCGAAATTTTTGTTCTTTATCTTATTCGCACCCGCCGCCCGTTTTGGCAAAGCCGACCAAGCAATCTCTTGATTATCCTTGGCCTAGGGTCACTTGTTGCTGGTCTGGCCTTGGTTTACCTGCCGATTTCCAAGGTATTCCAGTTTGTTGCCCCACCGGTGAATATTTTGGCGATCATCGCTCTGTTACTTTTAGCCTACCTCTGCCTCTCCGAAGCGGCCAAAAGAATTTATTATAAAAAGATTAACATCTAAAAATTGCCGGGCAACCAAAGAAATTGTATGGTGTTGGAAGATTAATTTTCGATCTTCCCGTCGCGCAGGTGAATAATTCGGCTGCAGACGTTGGCCACTTCGGGATTGTGGGTGACAATTACGAAGGTTTGGCCTTCTTTTTCATTCAAATCTTTCAGCAATCTAATAATTTCTAAAGAAGTCTGGGTATCCAGCTCACCGGTTGGTTCATCAGCTAAAACAATCGTTGGTTTATTCACCAAGGCCCGAGCGATCGCTACTCTTTGCTGTTCCCCACCAGAAAGTTCACTTGGTTTGTGACCTAGTCTTTTTTCTAGTCCCACCTCCGTCAAAATCTCCGCCGCTTCCCGTTTTGCGTTTGCTTTCCGACCACTATATTCAACGGCCAGCATAACGTTTTCCAAAGCGGTCATTGTCGGTATCAAGTTAAAGCCTTGGAAGATAAAACCAACCTTTCTCCCCCGAATCTTATAAAGGCCAGAGATTTTCTTTTTGGAAATTTCTTCCCCGTCCAGCCATACCTGCCCTTCTGTCGGACTATCCAACGCACCAAAAATATGCATCAGGGTGCTTTTTCCCGAACCAGACGGGCCAATAATCGCGATAAACTCTCCTTTTTTGATCTGCAAGCTCACGCCCTGCAAGGCTTTGACCATGTTTTCCTTGCCAAGCTCGTAATATTTATGTAAGTCTTTAGTCTCGACGATTACTTCACTCATTTATTCGCTCCTTAAAGCCTCGATTGGGTTGAGCCTCGCCGCATACCAAGCCGGGTATAAACCAGAAACCGCACCCAAAACTGTAGCAAAAATCACCGAACCGATCGCCAACCGCGACGTGGTTAAAAAGATTATTTGCCCGCTGGCTGCTGTAAAGTAATTGACAATTTCCACGGTTAACCAACCAAAAGCCAAGCCAATAAGCCCGCCAATTAGTCCCATCACTGCTGCTTCCAAGACAAACTCCCGCAACACTCGGAAATTTGAAGCACCAATCGCTTTTTTAATTCCAATCTCCCGGATTCGCTCAGCCACCGACATAATCATCGTGTTAATAATCGAGAAACTTCCGACAACCAAAGCAATCAGCGCCGAGGCCAGTATAATCAGATTGAAAATCGCCACTGAATTAGCCACTTGCTTTTTGAATTCCTCCGGGTCCAAAGCTTTCACATCTTTAACCTTGTCGTTAATTTGTTTAGTAACTTCACTAGCATTATAGCCACCCTTTACCAAAACGCTAATTGAGGTGGCAAGGTTTTCTTTTTTAACGGAGGGTCTGAAGGCGGTTGGTAGGCTTTCCAGCATTAGTTCTTGGGCATCAGGCAAATTCACCATAATATAACTGTCTGGAGCGCTAAAAGTTTTATCATAAATACCGACTACTTCAAACTTTGTCCCTCGTAAATCGATTTGATCCCCAACTACAACGTTGAGTTTCTTCACCATATCCGAACCCAAAACTGCCTTTTTGATATCACCAGCTTGGATATCCCGCCCACTAGCAACTTTGATCGAGCCGGCTGGATCATCTTTGAAGGATGCGGGATCGTAGCCAGCAATCATTGGTGGCATGCCAAAGTTTACGCCGCTACTTATTTCATCTTTCAGGATCTCTACACTAGCGTAGGCTGATTTTACACCGGGGATCTTTTTGATCTCATCAATCTTGGAAACCGCGATTGGGGTTCCGCCGAAAAAAGACATCCCGCTTTTGGCATCTTGAACCGTAATCCGCGTTCCGTAATATTCTAGCCCGCCGCCAACAAGCTTATTGAGCTTTTCCGCCATCGAACCCATAACCACCAGGGCAAAAATACCAATGGCAATGCCAAAGATAGTAAGGGTCGAGCGGACTTTTCGGCGGAAAATACTTCGCAGAGTTTTCATCGTCGAAGTATTTTAACCTGATCGTGAAAATTTAGCAAGACGCATGTAACGACCCAAATCGTTAAAAGCAGGTTAGCCTCAAACCCTGTCCTATAGTATTGACTTGCATCCCTATTTTTGTTATACTTTATTTATTCCTTTCCCGGATGGGTTAGGATGTTAGTCCTATAGGAGGTGTGGTGTATGCCACGCGTAGAGATCGTTGATGGACCCGGCATATGGGGCCTGGTGTTGGCCTTGTTCGACTCGATGCCCATAGGCAATTACAGTCGTCCGACCTACTTCAAGGTCCAAGAGAAGCCTGGGGATACGTTGCACGCCGAGGCTACAATCATTGGGTGCACCAAAGTACCAGGCCCCGAAGTCTGGGAGATCGTCGGTGAGATCAGACTTCACGGCACCTGGACCAAGTTCAAGGCAACATACTCCACGCCACTGCGGAGTGGAAGTATGGAGTACGGTCTCTAAAGCTTCGCGGGACACGTAACGTCAGCGTGAACCCAGGGTTATAGCGCTCAATTGAGTCGCCGTAACAACCCTGGGTTTTTCATTTCTTTGAAAAACAATAAAAAGTTCTAATACCACTTACTACTCGGGGCATTTATTTGCCCCTCAATTTTCCCGTCGCGCAGATACTATCTAAACGCTGACATTAGCAAGCTCCATCGTTCATAAAACTAACGAACCGGGATCGTTAGCCCATCGTTAACCACGTTCAAGACCCGGTCTTGAATTCGGCTAACTAGCTTGGCCGTACCTGAACGAGTTGGAAGTAATTGCCATCAACATCTTCGAAGGTGGCAATTAAACCATAGCCTTGCATATGGTAGACGTCTTTGATTTTTTTGACACCTGCCTCTTCCAGCTTTTTCGCTTCCTTTTCGATATCATCAACTTCCAGGTTGAAGATAATTCGATCTGGCTGGCTGCTTTTGCCTTTCACCTTAGAGTGGTCCATGATGTAAAGACCATTACCTTGCGCCATTTCAAAGCCATAAAGCTCTTCACCGCGCTCACCTACCTCCGCTTCTAAGTTGGACTTTAAACCTACCTTTCCTTGATAGAAGTGGGCTAACTTTTTTGCATCCTCGCTAAAGATGGTAAAGCTTTCCATGCCTTTAATCATATTTATCACCTCCTTCAGAATTAATCATAACCATATATAGATAATCATCTATATTATATATTGTCAACATAGAAAATTTAGCTTGAAGGAAAAGCACATTTTGGAAACTGCTAGTTAATAGGCAAAAAGCGGACAGTTACGGCAATTTTTGTGGGTTTGGTAATAGACATTACGACCTGCTTTGTATCTGCGCACTAATCTCCTTTTGGCTAGTTCCTTAAGATGAAAAGTAACCGTCGGCTGGCGCAGCACGGTTAGTTTAACTAACGAAGACACCGTGGTCTTTTCCCCGCTTTTCTTTAGATGCTCAAAGATATTAAAACGAGCCTTGGTCGACAAAGTCCGAAAGCAATACACACAATCGGCTTTCATACATATAGATAACCATTTATGCGATATTTTGTCAAGGAAGAAGCCATCAGCAGCAGTTTTCGAGGCGGTCCTCAAGGTCTTTTAGGGCTTTGCCCTTTTGTTTGCTGGTTATGGTTTCTCTGATTCTTTCTGCTGTCCCCCTCCTCCTAGCAGCAAGGTAAAAGAAAAGCAAAAGGAGGATTAAAACTCCGGCCAATCCGATTAGAAAAATTACAAATGAGACAAAAAGAACCCCATAAATTAGTAAAATACCAGCGTTAATCAAAACTATCCTAAAAAGCCAAAATCTTTTGATGTCCTTTTTCTTAAAGTAATCTTCTAGCTGGTACATTATTCCAACCACACTCATTCCAAGTAACACTGCCAAAATCTTTGTATCATATTTAAACCCTAGAACAAGCAGTGCTAAAAGCCAAAGCCAGGTGAGGGAAACGGCGTAGCAAATTGCACAATAGAAAACCTTAATTTTTTTGGTAACGACTGGTTTAAAGTAGGCAAGTAAGAAATAAAGAACGGTGATGGAAATTAAAACGCTAACTAAAATTGTTAGGGAAGAAATTTCCTTCCCAGCAGCAAAACTAGCCAGATTTTGTAGTTGCCAAGAAATAAAATCGCGAATTGGCCAAATCAGTGCCCCAATTAAAACCACGATTACTGTCCCCATCAAGGCCTTTACCAAGGCTTTGTTTTCTTTAGAGAGTTTTTCAAAGGTTTTAATATCTTTACCAGCCACTGCGGCTACTAAGATGACCAGAAGTGGCGCGACAAAAATAAAGTTGTACAAAACAAGATAGGCCAATCCTTTCAAAAAAGTCACACTGGTTGCCATCAGGGACAAAATGCCAAAATAAACTGCACCTGTACACGGCAGTTCAACAAAAGAAACGATCACCCCAGCAATCAATGCACCAAAAATCGTCGCTCGTGACAAATATTTCTGGATTAGTGGTTTTGTTCCGGCTGGAATCGCAAGCGTTGTTTTTTCTCCGCTCGCAGACGCAAAAGCATCGTTAAAATTCAAAAGGGCGAAAATAAAAAGGAAGATAGCAGCAACGATCTGGATCCATTCTACTTGGATCGGTAAGACTTGAATAAATTTCAAAATTCCAAGTCCCGCCAATAGATAGGCTATATAAACCGCACCGATGTAAATAAGCCCAATCAGTAAAAGTCTTTTCTTGGAAGCACTGATCCCCAAAAGGAAGGAAATCAAAATTATCAAAACAGCAATAGCACAAGGATTAATCGAATCAACCGCTGCCGTAGCAACAACCAGGGGCAAAGTAAGTCTTGAGTTTGGTGTTTTACAAACCGTTTTATCGACGCAACCAATATCTTGACTTTCAGCAGCCGGAATTTTTTTTGCTTCTCCGAGGGAAATTTTCAGCCCAATTGGATTTTTTAACTCAGTTTTAATCTCATTTTCCAACTCATCAGTTACTGGCCCCTCACCCATCAGGGACTTTTCACCAATAAAGATGAGGGGAACGCCAATATTTGTGGTGTCAAGACCATACTCGCTGGCAAAAGCAAAATAAGCGTTGCGGTTTTCCTGGGCCTTAGTTAGTTCCAGCTTTTCGAAAATAATTTTACCTTGATATTTTCTCTGAATATTATTTAAGAAAGGCTCGATCT
>MHCO01000040.1 GCA_001816645.1 Candidatus Woykebacteria bacterium GWB1_45_5 | reverse complement strand
TTTTCCTAGTTAAAATATTTAAAATTTTTGTGGCGACAACCGCCAAACCAGCACCAACGATAAAGATCAACACAAGTTGCACACCCTCTACGCTGGAGTGGACATTTCGATCTCGACTCATAAAGAACCAAAGATATGAAGCAGTTAGAACGACTGTGCCGACTGTAGCTTTTGCTCTCGACCCTTGCGCCAAGGCAACTTGTAAAACTCCAACACTTGCAAAAAATGTGAACAGAAAATAATCAAGGATGTACGGATCTAGCATCTTTTTAATTAAACCAAATTTTTCTCCTTGTGGCTAGTAGTCAGTTGCTTGTTTATTGCTAAATCCTACATCAATGCTGTAGTATATTGTTGTAATGGTAATGTTAAGTGAAGGGGGGTGAAACATATGTTTGAAGAGCGCTTAAACTCTTGGGTGTGGCTTTCCTGGCTAGCATTTTTGGCTGGCTTGTGGTTAATAGTCTCCCCTTTTATTCTTGGTTACAGTACAACCACCACTGCGATGAATAACGACGTGATTGTTGGGGCAGCTGTTGTCACCCTATCGCTTATCACAATCGTCTGGAAACGACTAACCGCCTCTTGGCTTTCTTGGCTAATTGCTCTAGTCGGGATTTGGGAAATTGCCGCTCCTTTCCTTCTTGATTACACTAGTACAACCGTGGCAGCCTGGAATGGAGCAATCTTGGGCGTAATTATCTTGATCCTAGCCGGAGCTAGAGGCCTTAACCTCCAAGGCGCTGCTACGCAACGGTACGGCCCAACATTTCCCTCAGAAGAACGACCAAAGAAAGAGGAAAAGGAAGGTAGCTAATTTTATGAGGGCTTACCAGCTTTAAGTATCCCTTCCGAAAGACTTGCACGGAAGGGATACTTGTATTCAGAGATTCTCTTGGCTGCCGGACTAGGATTCGAACCTAGATATGCAGATCCAGAGTCTGCTGTCCTACCATTAGACGATCCGGCAAGATTAGGAAATTGTAGCAAAATAAGGTTATTTTTACAAACTAAGCCTAAGAAGATTTAGCGGTGGGAAGAGTAAAGGTGAATTTGCTTCCTTTTCCTACTTGGCTCTCGACGAAAATCTCTCCACCCATCACTTTTACAAGCTCCTTCACTAGGAAAAGTCCCAAACCAGCTCCTTCTTTTTCCGAGGCGTTCTGACTTTTTCCTTTGTAAAATCTTCCGAATAGATCAGGAATTTCCTCCGCCGGTATCCCTACCCCAGTGTCGGCCACGGAAACCAATGCTTTATTATCCTTTTCCTCTGCCCACAACCAAATCTTCCCAAACTCACCAGTAAATTTAATCGAGTTTTCCAAAAGATGGACCACAACCTCACGTACCCTTTCTTTATCAGCATTAACCAGGATTTTATTCGTAGCTACTGGAAGGGTAAGCTTTATCTTTTTTTCATCGGCCTCTTGTTCTACCTCTTTAGCTAATTCACCCAAAAACTCGTTAAGGTCAAAAATCTCTCGGGAAAGATGGAGTTTCCCGGTTTCCAGACGAGAAATATCAAGGAGCTCGGCGATTAAATTGTTCAAATGCTCACCTTGTCGAAAAGCAGCTGCGGCTAAATTTTTTACCGGGGTTTCCAACGTACCAGCCCCACCTGTTAGAAAAAGTTCTAAATAACCCCGTATTGCGGTGATTGGGCCACGCAGTTCATGGGAAATAATAAAAAGAAACTCATCCTTTAGCTTGTTGATCGCTTTCTCTTTCTCGACCACAGCAGCTGTTGCTGCCCCTTGGGCCGCCTCGGCTTCACGGGCTAAGAACCGACCATAAACTGTTACCAAGCCAACTGCCCAAGAATTAAGAATTGCCAAACTATAGGAGGAGGCAGTAATGTCGGCAAAAGAATGGACCTCTTGCCCACCAAAAATCGCAGCCTCACTAAAGATAAAACCACTAGTAAGGAGCCAAAACGCAAAGGTGTGCCGCTTGGTAGAAACAACCGCCATATCGATTCCCGGCAAAAGATATAGAAAGTTGAAATAACTACGTACTCCACCGGTGACGTGAACCACAACGGTGATTGCTACTAGATCGGCTACTGATTCGATAAAATTTTTGTTGGCCGGTGAAATCGGCAACTTTACTCGGTGCAAAGCAAAGGTAAAGAGGGCGATCACAGCGGCAGTAGCGTAGATAACTAGTTTATTTGGCGGTGGGGTGATTGGCAACTGAATAATTAGGAGGCCAAAGACGATCGTCGCACCGACAATTATTTCGCTGAATTTCCATAATCGTTGAAACCGAATTTCGAGTTCTTCCATATACTTACCAATGTGGCAGGGTGAAATAAACGCTGGTCCCCTGCCCAAGCTGGCTTGAAACCCCAATATCGCCACCCATTTTTTCTACCAGCTGTTTAGTGATAAAAAGCCCAAGACCACTACCCTTTATCGCTCTTGTTTGTTCAGTTTCCACCCGGTAAAACTTTTCAAAAAGATGTTTTTGGTCCTCTTCGCTTATTCCAATACCATTGTCAGAAACTAATACCCTGGCAAACTCGCCTTCATTCCTCACTTCCACGCTGACATGACCCCCTTCGGGTGTATATTTGATAGCATTATTTATTAGGTTAGTTAAAACCTCCTTCAAGCGGTCGGCGTCCGCTTTTACAGCAATCTCCAAATCCCCCTTTTGGTCCACGGTTATTTTTTTGTTACGGGCTTCAAAGAAAAGGCTAGAAAGAACCTCGTTAATTATGGGTTTAATAAACACATCCGTAACCTCAACCCGCAGACTACCCTGCTCAATCCGGGAAACATCCAGCAGATCATTTAAAAGCTTACCTAAACGCGCGCTATTTACTTCGCTCAGTTCTAAGATTTTTTTTGCCTCCGCATTTAGCGAGCCTGAATGCTTTGAAGCAATTGCCTCCAAATACCCCTGGATTGCCGTCGCTGGTTGTTTCAATTTATGGGAGATAATAAAGACAAACTCATCCTTCAACTCCCCTAAGGTTTTTTCTTTTTCCAAGATCGTCTTTCCCTCTCTCTCTTTGGCCAAAGAAGCTTCACCGGCTTCTACCCGGCTGTAAAAGACTACTAAGAAAAGGGCCCAAGAATGTAAAATCGCTAGGCTAAAGTTGGTTGCTCGCCCCCCGGGGGTCAAAAAAGCCTCGAGAAAAATCAAAGCCACAATAAACAAACCAACCACCGCGGTGTGAACCAACGGCATACTCATAGCAGCAGCGATGGCGGCAAGAAAATAGAAAAATAGTGTGTAGCCAGTTACACCACCTGTGTAGTGGACCAAAAAAGTAATAAAGACTACGGTGATTAAGGTGTAAACAAAATTTTTGGTTAGACCCGAATACTTCCTTGGCAGCAGGCGGTACCAAATAAAAGCGCCCGCTCCTATCAAAAGGCAAATGAGATAGATTCCTTTTCGATCTAAACCCCGACCGAAAGGTAGCTGGGCAACCAAAGCACCTAAAATCACTGCCAGCCAGGTAAAGAGCTCGCTCAGCCGCTCAAAGCGAATGTATCTTTCTTTACTTTCAATCTGACCAGAGGAAAAAAACGGACCAAGTAAATCAGGCTTGGCAGACTCACCCATACCTCCATAGTATCAAATAAGGACTCTTTAGGAAAGTAGCCTTACAGCAGTTTGTAGTCGGCGAATAGTTTTTTCTTTGCCAAGGACAGCTAACGTCTGGAATAACGGGGGGCTAATTCTACTCCCGGTGGTAGCTACTCTAACCAACATAAACATATCAGCTCTCCTCCAACCTTGATTTTCGACTAAACTTGCTGTTTTTTCTTCTAAAACAGCCGCTTTCCAATCTAATCTTTGGTAAAGATCTAACACTTGATTCAATCTTTGTTTAGTTTCGTCCCCCAAACCAACTATGCCAAGCAGCGGCTCTTTCGACAAAGATGGTTCTTTAAAGAAAAAACCTGTTAGGGAATCAAATTCGGAAAGTTTTTTCATCCGCTCTTGCACTAAAGGTAGGACCTTTTCAATCTCAAAGCTACTTTGCCCAGTGTAGTCTTTAAGCTTTCCAACCAACATATCTTCTGGCAATGATCTAATCCACGCACCATTTAACCAATCCAGCTTCTGCAGATCAAAAATCGGTCCAGTTGGATCAACCCGTTTTAGATCAAAGTTTTCGATAAAATCCTGCACCGCAAACACTTCCCGCTCATCAGGCATCGACCAACCCATTAAAGCTAAGTAGTTCAGAATCGCCTCCGGTAAATATCCTTGCTCCTTATACCAAGGAAGAGAAACCGGGTTCTTCCTTTTAGAAATCTTACTCTTATCTGTGTTTCGTAAAAGTGGCAGATGCGCAAAGACTGGTGGTTTTTTCCCAAAAGCTTCATAGATTAAAAGATGTTTCGGCGTGGAAGAAAGCCATTCTTCGGCCCGGATAACATGGCTTATTTTCATATCGAGATCATCCACCACCGCTGCTAGATGATAGGTCGGCCAACCATCGGATTTTAACAAAACAGCATCGTCAATGTCTTTGTTCTGAAAGGTAATTTTTCCCCTTATCAGATCTTCAAAACTTGTTTCCCCCTCCGTAGGTACTTTAAGACGGACGACAAACGGGCCGCTTTTTGGTGGGCTGCTGCGGCATTTTCCATCGTAGCGCGGTACTTCACCCTTTGCTTGTTGTTCTTTCCGCAATTTTTCCAACCGCTGCTTCGAGCAATTACAGCGATAAGCAGCACCCTTTTCCACTAGTTTATCGGCTGCCTTCTGATAAAGACTCAATCTTTCTGATTGACGAAGGGGTCCTTCATCCCAAGTTAGTCCTAACCACTGCAAAGAGTCGATGATTTTGTTTTCTGCCTCGGGGACTAGCCTGGTTTGATCGGTGTCTTCAATCCGCAATATAAATTTGCCTTTATTTTTCCGGGCAAAAGCAAAATTGAAAAGAGCAGTGTACGCAGTCCCAATGTGTGGGTCGCCGGTCGGCGACGGAGCAATTCTCGTTCTCACCATAAGCTTGATTATATCTCGAAGAGAAACAATCGTCGAGATTTATTTGAAGACGATTATATCCTAATCTTCCCCCGATTTGTATCACTTATTGCCAGTAGTTCTAAATATAAGTATACTAAAACTAATGACCCTAGCCGAGTTTTCTGCCTTTATTCGTCGTAGCGCAAGATGGTTTTTAATTTCCATCGCTGTGCTTTTTCTTCTTTGGCTAGTTTGGATTTTTATTCGGGCCACTTCAGGCTTTTTTATTCAACCCAAGGGTGAAGATACCGCTTTCGGAAAACTCGCGATCCCATTCTTTGTCAAAAGTTATTCATTTATTAAAGCCGGTCGCTATGAGCTAGATACCTCTTTACCAAAACAACAAGAAAAGGCGCTTGTTTACGAATTCAACCCGGCCAATAAATTTTCCGAACAACAAACCAGCAAAATTGCTTCCTTCCTCGGCTTTACCGAATCTTCCCAGAAAAAGGTGGGTGCAACAATCACTTGGGGCTCGACCTCGGGACAGGCTTATTTAAAACTCAATACTGCCACAAGTCATTTCACCTACCGCTATAATTTTTCCAAGGAAGACTCTGACCTGGAAAAGATCTCTTTCACCGAAAAGGAGGCCTTGGCGAAAACGAAAGAAATTTTGCAGCAGCTTGGTCTTCTTCCTGAAGATATCAGCAAAGGCGCCTCGATTGCGAGGTACTTAAAAATTTCCGGCAGCAAGCAAGAAAAGGTGGCTGAGGGTACTGCCAACGCTTTGGAAGTTTCTCTCTTTCGCAAAGTAGGTAA
Organism: Candidatus Woykebacteria bacterium GWB1_45_5; assembly: GCA_001816645.1. Taxonomy (GTDB): domain Bacteria; phylum Patescibacteriota; class Microgenomatia; order Woykebacterales; family RBG-16-39-9b; genus GWB1-45-5. Next base: position 4,947 of record MHCO01000040.1, on the reverse strand, counting down.
TAGTACCAGTAACGGTGATGCACCAATCAGATTTTTATTCGGCGCCTCGCTCAAAATATTGGAATTTGATTATAATTACTCACCCCTTGACCCAGTCGGCTCTCCTTACCCAATTATTAGTGGTCAAGCCGCTTGGAACAGTTTTCAAGAGGGAAAGGCTTATACCAGCACTCGAACTGATTTCGATTCGATCATAGTAACTAAGATCAGTCTTTCGTATTGGGAATCGGCGCTTCCCCAAAAATATATTCAGCCAGTTTGGCTCTTTGTTGGAAAGGGTAAGACTGATAGTCAAGAAGAAGAATTTACAGCCGTTTATACAGCAATCAGCCAATCTTTTTTGTCCGAGTAGGTGCTCCAACCTTGATCCCTAGTTCGCTGAGTTGGGTTGGGTCCACTTCGCTTGGTGCATCCATCACGCTAGTTTGTCCCGAAGCCGCCACCGGAAAGGCAATCACCTCGCGAATGTTTTTTTCTGGTAAGACAGCCTGAAGAAGCCGATCAAAACCAACTGCGATTCCACCGTGCGGTGGAACACCAAACCGGAAAGCTTCCAGCAAATGACCGAATTTTCTCTCAATTGCCTCTTTAGAGTGCCCCATTATTTCAAAAATCTTACTTTGAACCACCGAATCGTGAATTCGAATACTACCACCGGCAACTTCAAAGCCGTTGCAGACCAAGTCGTACTGCCAGGCTTTCGCCTTTTCTGGCTCTTTGGCTAAAAAGTGGACATCCTGTGGTCTTGGTGAAGTAAAGGGGTGATGAACAGCGTCGAGCCGCTTTTCTTCTTCTTTCCATTCAAAAAGCGGGAAGTCAATTACCCAAGCAAAAGCAGCGGTGGCAGGATCCTTCTTTTTTCGCAAGTCAAACTTATCGGCCCCGAATTTTTTCATCGCCTCTTCGTAACTAAAACGAGGAAAGGGTTTTTCTAAGACTTTTTTGCCCAAGCATTTCTCCATCAAATCAACCATTAGACGTTCAACCACATCTAAAACATCATCCTGTTCTACAAAAGACATTTCAAGATCCACTTGGATGCATTCTAACTGCCTATCGCCACGAAGGTCTTCATCCCGGAAGATATGGGGCAGTTGAAAATAACGCTCCAAACCAGCAACCATTAAAAGCTGTTTGTATTGTTGCGGTGATTGCGGAAGAGCGTAAAATTTTCCTTTTTGTAAACGGCTTGGAACAAGAAAATCCCTTGCTCCCTCCGGTGTACTTTTGGAAAGAATAGGTGTATCTATCTCAACAAAGCCTTCATCTATCAACCAATTTCGAATAAACCCTGATGCGGCAGCTCGGGTTCGAAGATTTTTTTGCATCCGCGGTCGGCGCAGATCCAAGTAGCGATATTTTAACCGAATGGTCTCATCGATATCGCTACCATCAGTTGTCACCTCAAAAGGAAGGTTGGCACATTTGGTAATGATTTTAATTTCGCTGGCTTCTATTTCAACTTCGCCGGTCTCTAGCTCGGGGTTGATATTTTCTTTTGGTCGTTTGTTAACTACTCCGTGAACTTCTATAACATCTTCGCTACCTATGGATGAAGCTATTTTGTGGGCCTCGGAAAATCTCGGGCTAGCCACTACTTGCACAATACCAGTTCGATCACGAAGATCAAGGAAAATAATTTTTCCGTGATCCCGACGGCTGTTTACCCAACCATAAAGAATAACTTCTTTTCCAACTTTAGTTTTTGTTGCGATTGTCAGGTCTCTTTTCATGCCGCAACATTTTACACAAAAAGTGGTAGCTTGTCTAGCATTTGGTTGCTTAACTTCCCGCGAGCCGGAAATCCTTAATCTTTAGTTCTAGCCTTCCATTTCCCTGCCAGGTATCCTCCTTCAGATTATAAACAGTATCAAGCAGCTGACCCTCCCCTACCTTCCTATCACCCAGACCAAAGCCGATGCCATCTACAATAAAGTTGGCTGGAGTCCTAAACACAAACCGGGTGTGCCTCCCTCCCCGGCCAACCGGATTGGAACGAATTACTTGCAAATTTTTTGTTAAGAATATCGGTTCGGGATTACCAGTCCCGAAAGGCTCAAACTCGCGGACCAATTCTAAAGTAGCCGGATTTAAATAGGCACCATCAAGGCCTGTATCAATATTTAGCGTCGGAGTGAGATCGGTTCCCTTTAGGGTTTTTTCAGCATAATCAAGGATTTTTTCTTTGAAACGGCGGATTTCTGTTGAGGTGACGGAGAAACCCGCTGCCATCGGATGGCCACCGTAAGTCTCCAAATGTTCCGCCGCCGCCGCAATTGCGGCGGCTATATCAAAACCGCAGATGCTTCGCGCACTCCCCTTGCAGGTCTCCCCTTCCGCGATGACGATTGCTGGACGGTAAAACTCTTCTGCCAACCTCGCTGCTACCAACCCAATCACACCGGCTGGATAAGTTTTGTTTTGGACGATAATTATTTTTGGTAGTTTCCCAGCTTGCACACCCTGACGGGCATGGGCTAAAGCGCCTTCCAACGCTTCCTGCCGCCGTCTATTTGTTTCGGAAAGCTTAACTGCCAGCTGCCTTGCCCGCTCCCTATTCCTAGTTAAGAGTAATCTCAATGAGTCTAAAGCATGTTCCATCCGTCCAGCAGCATTGAGTCTCGGCACAATAATAAAACCAACCTCGTAAGGACCGATTCTTTTAGCAATGGCCGCTTCTTCGTAAAGAGCCCGCAGTCCAATCCGGTTGCTAGCCGATAAATTATGCAGCCCATTGGCAGCAATTATCCGATTATCACCAACCAAGGAAACAATGTCGGCAATTGTTCCAATAGTTGCTAATTCTAGATTTTTAAAAAGTTGCTTTTCTTCGCTTTTTGCAAAAGATTCGAGCAACGCTTTTGCCAGCATAAAAGCCACACCGCTGCCGGCTAAATTTTCGTCGTGAAGCAGGGCAAATGGGTCGGGAACTACCGCCTTTATCGGGTGGTGGTCGGTGATGATTAAATCAACGCTTAATTTTTTGCTGATTTCCGCTTCATCCACCGCCGTAACACCACAATCGACACTAATAATTACTTTTGCACCTTCTTTAGCCAGGGATTTCAACGCTTGCGCATGAAGACCATAGCCTTCTTTTACCCGATGGGGAATGAAAGGAAGAACTTTCCCACCAAGAAGATCAATCGTCTCCCACAAAATCGCTGTTCCAGTTATCCCATCAGCGTCAAAATCGCCGTAGATATAGACAAGCTCTTTATTCTTAATCGCTTTTTTTATTCTCTCAACCGCTTTTTCTAAATCAGGAAATAATTTGCTTGGTGAGGTAAGTTTGTAAAGGTGAGGTTTAAAAAAAGAATCGGGGTCGCGGATATTTCGGTTCTCAATTAGAACCCTTCTTAAATCCTTACCGTTCTCGTTTAAAACAACCCAGCGCTTCTCCATTGCCTTAAAATTTTAACATATGTTTTAGTAGTTATTGTAGCCTTAAAATGGGGTAGACAAAAAGAAACAACCAAAAGTTATGGTGTAAGGTTGGGTGGCGACGTTGTCGGGTTGTTTGGTGCTGGGGTACTCGGCGGCGGAAATGATGGGGCGCTGGGCGGAGAAATCTCCGAGGCAGTAATTGGTGGATCTACTACTGTAGCCGACTCTTCAGAGCCAAGTCCACCAAACATTTTTCTAACCTGGCTGAAAAAAAGTACACCCAAAGCAGTTAAAACAATTACCCCAACCAAACAAGTTACTCCTACTGCTTGAAAAATTGGCCGCACAGTAAATTCTTCTTCGGCCTGACCACTAAGACTGGTTACAAGACCACTCACAAACCAGACTAATCCACTTAACGGCCCGAATAAAATCGCCCAAAGACCACTAAAGGAGTAAGCAGCACCAACAAAAGCCGAACCGAATTTGGCGAGAACCAACCCTATAACCTGGAATAGTAGGAATAGGATTATCCAGGCGACAAAAACAGTTTGGACATAAGGAACGACTTTATCTTGAATAAAAGTCTTCTGCTCTTTTTCATATTTATCACGAGCTTCTTCGTATTGTTTCATACTCTTTTGATATTCGCTATTTTCGTACTTACTGGTGTTATAATCTGAGGAGTAGGTATAATCTGTGGATGAAGGATATTTTGGAGCTTTTGGCCCGTTAGGGGCTGGAAAGTAGCCAAAGGTCAATGTTAATACCATTAAGACCAAGAAAAAACTCAACGTCAAGATATAGCCAATTCGAAACGCGCGCATAAACCCTCTTAGTCAATTAAATCAGATCTGGTGCTATCTTGTCAAACGACCAAACTCTTGGCTAGACCTTTGGGTTAAAATTGTCGAGTTATTTTCCAACCGATTTGGGTCTTTTCGACCATCTCGACTTTATCTTCGTTTTGGCGAACTAGGAAATGGTTTTCATCGAGCCCAATATCGCTATTTTTACCGAGGTTTTTCTCACCCGGCAGGCCATAGATTAGTCCAACTCGATCAATACCTCTTCCTTCTCTCTCAGCTAAATAGATAACTCCATTGCCTTTTTTCAAAGCGGAATAATCGGTTATTTTTTCTGCTAAAAGCACTCTACCAGCTTGATACGATCCCACATTTTGCCCCGCCATCCGAAAGATCCGAGTTTGCGTTGAAACCCTCGTGAAATAAATCCCGGCGCCGACAATCACTAAGGCAAGCACTACCACCAAGGTTGACAAGATCGCAATAATTTTTTTCACGCTAAAATTGTAACATAATTTATTCCAATGTTCTTAAGGTTTATAGCTGCCGAGGCTCATTTTTAATACGGAAAACCCATGTTTCTTGACAAGCAAGCAAAGAAAGGGTATCGTTAAATAAATGAGCCTGCTCAAGAATAAAATCTTTATCCTCGTAGTTGTTGTATTATTGGTCCTCGCAGGGGTAGTTGGTTATAAGTTCTTTTCAATTTACGCCTTCAATTCTCTCTCTAAAGAACTGGAGCCTGGAAACAAAG
>MHCO01000039.1:7490-10779 GCA_001816645.1 Candidatus Woykebacteria bacterium GWB1_45_5 | reverse complement strand
TGAGAATTTTCTTGCGGCATTAATTACATTATCTGTTTATTTGAGAGTAGTTGTCAATTTCAGTCTGTGGGGCACAGAGAATCGACGGTTAGGCTAAGACAATAACAGCGAGTATTACAACGAGGATAACCCCCAAGGAATAGAGCAGGGTATAAGCTAAAACTTCCAAGGATTCTTTAATCTTTTTATTCAAAGCCAGATAAGCTGGGTAACCAAAAACGAGTGACCCAGTAACCGCCGCCGAGAAAACCAAAAGAACAAGCATTAGGAAAATTCCAAAGAATCCAGGTTTGGCAGCGATTTCATTCATCAAAAAGAAAAAACCGCCGACCAAAGCGCAATAAGCGGTTACACCAAGAGCTTGTAAAAGGCCAATGATCGATGGTTCTCGCTTCCCAATTAACTTTTCCACCTAATTAATATAACACACCAACCAATTAGCCTACAACTTTTGAAAATAGTAAGTGGTAGCCGCCAAGAAAGTTAAAGGAGGTCTTTCTTCCTAGCGGCGAGGTAAAACTCTTTTTTGGTTAAAATGGCTGTTCCCAAACCAAAGAGGATGACAAAGAAAGTGACTAAACCACCAATAAATGGGATCAGAGTAAGAATGTAATAAACGATTAACCCAACGATCAGGGCCCAAACCTCGTGAATCTTTCTTCCAGTCCGTTCAAATATCATCGTGCCAGCCCAAAAGATAATAAATACTCTAGATAGGTAAAGGGCTATTGCGTAAAAGGCTAGCAAAACAAATGCCAACGGTATCGCTACTACCGTTATCAACAAAATCACGAAAATAATTGGCGTCAAAACCAAAGCCAGAAAGCCAACTCCTAGACTAGCCCAGGGCCGCCTCTTCAAGGTGTAGACCACAGCTCGATTGTACCGAGGAAAGAGAGCAATTATCAAAAGCCCAAGAATTAAGGTCGAAATTAAACTAATTGCCCCAACGATAAGGTTAAACCCGGTAAAGAGGCCAAATACTTTTTTGGCACTCGGTTTGGCTGCCTCGGCCGGTTTATTTTTAGTGATCTTTCCAACTACCTTGGCATTTTTATCAATTGAAGCGTTTTGGTCACTCCAATAATTCAGGTTGCCGCCAATCTGTGCTTTTGAAGTCAGGCGCATTACCCCAACACCGGCGTCTAAATCGCCAGCGATTGTATTCGAAACCGTCAAGTTTCCGGCCCCAATCTTGGCATCTTTGCCAACCGGCGCGGCTAAACTAACATTCCCGCCGCCTACTACGGCTCCCCCAGCAATTGTTGCTGAGCTTGTGATATCGACATTACCACCACCGACAGTTAAGTTTCTGCCGATCTTACCACTAATAGTTACCTGTCCTCCGCCAACCCGGGCATCTTGCGAAATATCCCCGGAAATATTAACCAAACCGCCGGCAGCGATTAGGTCACCATTTACTGTGCCATCGACAAGAACTTGACCGCCAAAGGCGTAAACATCGCCATTCACAGTACCGGAAATTTCTACCGTGTCTCCAGTAGCAAAATAGTCTTTGTTAATTACCTCACCAGCGGGAACTGTAACAATTTTTTGTTCCTGAGAATTATCATTTCCTTTATCCCGAGCAGCAACAGTTGGAGCAAGAAAAAGTAATGATAATGAAGCTAAACCGATAATAAATTTCCTCATACACCGCCACTTTACACCCCAATCTTTTGGTTGTCAAGTCAACAAAAAACCCAACCACGAAGGTTGGATTCTTTGGACTCACCATGTACCAGGCGCGACTTCAGCTGCGAAGCTGTAAGCTCCGAGCTGAACGGCGCTTCGGTACATGGCTCAAAGGTAGCTCATAAGCCAGGTTCTGTTTTAACGATCATCTATCTAAAGATCACGAGATGGCCGTGACCATCCCTGCCTTTTCGGCAAGGCGCTCGCGTCTTCTCCACTATCCCGACTGTCAAAGTGGAATTCGGCGATTGCAGCCCCTAGGATTGCCCGTTTCACCTCCGACTCTAATTGCCGAGAATCGAAGCTACGTCTCTGTTGCTCTCGAAGCCTGTCAGTTCAGACTCCGTTCCTAAATCAGCCTCGACTCGGCCGATTTAGGACACTAGCTGTTACCAGTCGGATCTTACGATCCGTTGGGTGTCGGCTTGCTGCCTGGACTTTCCTCTCCCCGAAGCTTTACGCGAAGGGGAGCGATCGTCCGGCTACCTTTGAGCGGCTATTATTATACCAGATACCAAGCCAATTTTCAACTCTATATCAAATCGTGTTAGCCCACGAAGTGGTCACAGCACGCGGGAGTACCCAAATTACCTTCGCGAAGCCAAGTTTAACTTGGAGAAGCGAATGAATTTGGTTACGGAGCGTGCTATGATTAAGTTAATGCCAGAAATTATTGTTTTTGTCATTTCTCTAACAGCGGTAATTTATGGGGCGGATTGGCTTGGTAATGCCGCTACCCAAATTGCTAAATCTCTCTCCCTACCACGAATTTTAGTTGGAGCCACCATTGTTAGTATCGCTACCACTTTACCGGAATTTACGATTGCTGCTCTATCCGCCGCTACTGGTACACCAAATCTAGGTATTGGTACAGTTCTCGGCTCACCTGTGGTAAACATTGGTCTTATATTTGGGATTTTACTTTTATTCTCGAAAGCTCGAGTTGAAAAGGCCTATTTTTTGCGAACTGCCCAGTTTTTATTCACTGTTCTTGTTTTAGTTTCACTTGTTGTACTCGGTGGAACAATCTCACCCATTGCAGCCTGGTTTTTAATCGTTGCCGGTTTACTCTACTTAGTAATCGAATTTATTGTCAGTCAAAAAGAGCAGTCCTTTTTGGAACGTCTAGAAACCAGATTTGAACGATTAAAACACTTCTTCACCGATGGAAAGCACTACCAACAAATATTTTTTCTCGTTGTTGGTACTTTACTTCTTCTACTCGGTGCCCACTTTTTGGTTGATTCGGCTGTAGTGTTAGCTGGGATTTTTGGAGTACCGCAAATAGTAATCGGCACCCTGGTAGTTGCTCTTGGCACTAGCTTACCGGAGGCTTTCACAGCAATAGTTTCGATCGTTAAAAAACGGACTCAAGTGGCAGTGGGTAATCTTTTTGGAGCAAGCATTCTTGATCTAACGCTTGGCTTGGGGGTGGGAAGTGTTTTTGGCGGGGTAAAAATCGACCCGGCTGGCTCGTATCTTACAGTTGGTGCAATCGGTGTTCTTTCCTTGCTAACCCTATTTTCAATCTTTGGAAAAATTTCGCCGCGGCTGCTTGGTGGGGCCTTAGTGGCTATTTATCTTCTTTTTATCG
>MHCO01000039.1:1825-7476 GCA_001816645.1 Candidatus Woykebacteria bacterium GWB1_45_5 | reverse complement strand
GTTGAAATCTAAGAATCTTGTTCTTTAAGCACATCGACTAAATAATCTTCGAAAATCACTTGAAAAATCGCCGCTGCTGGCACCGCCATAGCTGCGCCAACCACACCAAAAATCGCGCCTCCAATTGAAAGCGCGAAAATAGTGACGATCGGAGACAGCCCAACCGCTTTCTCCATTATCTTCGGCACCAAGAAGTTATTTTCTAGTTGCTGAACCAAAAGGTAAAGGGCAATCACGGCAATAGCCAAAATGGGACTTTGAACAAAGGCAATTATAACCGCCGGCACCGCCGCTACCAGGGGACCGACCATAGGAATTATTTCGAGTAATCCAGCAATTACAGCGAGTGGAAGTGCAAACTCCACACGCAAAATTGTCAAACCGATATAAGTTGCCAGCCCAACTACCAGCATCAAAACCACCTCGCCTCTTACCCAAGCACCAAGCTTCTCTTCAATCGTGTGGGCTAATGAGGTTACTCTTTTTTTTGGTAGATTGGGAAACAAAACAAACAGATTTTTCTTCAACCGATCCCGCTCTAAGAGTAAGTAAAAAGTAAAAACTGCCACGCTGATAAAGGAAACAAATACACCGAAGACGTTTTTGGCAACACCCAACAGGTTCGAAAGGGCGGTGTCAATTTTCGAAGTGAGGACGTTGGTGATATTTTCCGTAGTTACCCCAGGCACACTACTACTATTAAGATTGTTTACCAGCCAGTTGACATAGACTGGTAGATTAGTGATGAATCCCCGAATTTGCTCGATAAGAGGAGGAATAACCGAAAAAAGCAAAAGCGCTAATAAACCGATGGCGAGTAAGTAGGTGACAAGAACGGAAAGGGTTTTATTTACGCCTGCCTTGGTAAGTCGATCAACCAAAGGAGCAAAACCACTCATTAAAACATAGGCAACAAAAAAGGCAATTAAAATCCCTTTTACTTTCCAAGCAATAAATAAAAGAACTAAAGTACCGATGACTAAAAGAACTGATTTTAAAGATACTTCTATAGTGGTGGTTTGCTTCACTTAACTTTACCCCACTTATATTCTAACAAAATACGCAGACTAGCCGCAACTGGCACTGCCAAGATAAAACCAATCGCTCCAACCAAACTACCACCGGCCAAAACTGCGAATAGAACTATTACTGGGTGAAGCTTGGTCAACCGACCAAGAAGCTGTGGTATGACAAAGTAATCTTCCAACATTCTTAACGCAAAGTAAATAAGACCAATAAGTATGGCAAGACTGGTTGGGTTCAAGCCAAAGCGGTTTTCTTCGGTCAAAAAAGCAGTTAGTGCCGCCAGACTACCGGCACTCCAAGGCCCGATTAAAGGAATCAATTCCAAAAATCCGCTGATAATCCCTAAAATCAAAGCAAATCGAACACCTAAGATTGTCAGAACAATCGCGGTTGCTGCACTCATTATGATCACCAGCAAAATCTGGCCGCGAAGGTATCCACCTAAAGACAAATTTACTTTATCCAGTAGCACCACAAAATCTTTTCTGGCAACTTTTTCTTTTAGCGTCTGCAACCACTGCTCACCATCTTTTAGAAAGTAGAATGAAGCCACCAAGAATATTAGAAATTTTATCAGGACCGCAATCACCCCAGTGAAGATTGGTAAAAGTGATCCTTCTAATCTTTGGGCCGTTTCACCCAAAGCAGTGACGGCGTCTGAAGCAACCCCCCGAAGGCTGATTGTTTTTCCGGCAAACTCCCAAGTTGGTAGTTTTTGGATAGTACCCTCTGCTAATTTGGAAATATCGCCTGTTCTGGCAAGGTCTTTTGCTTCTTGGAACAGCTGTCCTCCCAACCAGGCAGTTACATAACCGATGATCGCGAAAATAACCACATAGACCAAAATTATTGCTAGTGTCTTGGACACTCTAGCTTTTCTCGCGATTAAATTTACGACCGGATTGAAAACATAGGCAAAAATCGCCGCTAAAATAAATGGTGTCAGTATTCCTCTAACAAGGTATAGAAAAACAAGGATGATAATCGCAATAAAAATATAAAAACTTGATTTATTCATTGTCCTTCAATTATATCTAATTGATCGTCCGCTAGGAAAGCCAACCCTTTACCAAACGAGAGGTCTTTTGCTGAAAGTTTTTCTCGCTGATATCAAACCAGGTGATTTCCCGCATTTTCCGAAACCAGGTGATCTGTCGACGAATAAAACCGTGGTGTTCCCACTTGATTCTTTGTTTCGCCTCTTCCAGGGAAATATTTCCCACCAAGTACATAGCAACTTGGCGATAACCAAGCGAGGTCATCGCCGGCAAATCTTCCCGGTAACCTTGAGCCAAAAGTGCTTTTACCTCTTCGCTAAAACCTTCTTTGAACCAACCTTCGACTCGTTGATCAGTTCGCCGGTAAAGATAGTCACGAGTAGCAGTGAGACCAATTTGCAAACTGTCAAAGCCCACCTTAAATTTTCCCTGCAACTTAGACAGAGGTTCTCCGGTTTGGTAGTAAACCTCAAGGGCTCTGATAACTCGGCGAGGATTTTGTCTGTCAATTTTACTGGCGGTGACGGAATCGACCTCCTCCAGTTTCGAAAGTAAGGTCGGTAAAGGTTGTGATTCTAGTTGAGCGCGTAGGTTTTTATCCGGCGGTGCTTTAGGGATTTTTAGTCCTTCAACAATGGCTTGAACATAAAGCCCAGTTCCCCCAACCAAAATCGGCAATTTATCTTTTTCGTGGATTTCCCCAATAACCTTGTAAGCAAGCTGCTGATACTCCGCTACCGAAAACGTCTTATCCGGGGTAATTACGTCATAGAGATGAATCGGAATTCCATCAACGATCCATTTCTCCCTTTCTTTTTTCAAATTAAGACTTCTCACCTCAGACTTCAGCCTTAACGGGCTTTTGCCCGTTCCAATGTCCATCCCAACATAGACCTGTCTCGAATCCGCGGAAACGAGCTCACCGTTAAATTTTTTTGCTAACTCTAATCCAAGGGCTGTCTTTCCCGTCCCCGTCGGCCCAACAATCACCAAAAGTTTTTTCATGAATTGAAATTTACCATAAATGGCGGCCTTTAGGAAAGGAGCATGTCGACGACGAGAGTAGACCAACCAAAGTTGGAAGGGCCGTAACCCTCGCCGGTAAAGGGGTTGAAGAATTCGCGAAAGCCGCTTTGTCGGATGAGATCAACGCTTCGCTCGGCTAATCTTTTCGCCTCCTTATCAAAACCATGGTGCTTTAATCCGTTTACGATATACCAATTGGTGTTGATCCAAGTCGGCCCACGCCAAATAATTGGCTCTTTGGCAATAATTACTGGTGCAGCACTAAACGCCTTTTCACTTCTCGCTACTGTCGGCACGGCAAACGGCAGGTCAAACTCATCTCGGCTGAAAAGATGATCACTTACCAGTCTTTTAACTATTGTTTTTGGCAGATCTAAGACAAGGGGGAAAAGTCCCTTGATCGTTTTCACCCTGGCGATTTTTTCTTCTGATCCATAGCGGTCATAGAAGAAACCCTCTTTTGAGTCATAACATTTTTTAATCAACGTCCCTTTCGCTTTGGCAGCTAGTTGGTGGAACTCCCGCGCCGCCTCCTCGTGGTCAATTTCGTGCAAAAGGCGGGAGAGAATCTGCAGGTTTTTAATATAAATGGAATTAACCATCACATCTTCAACAATAAAGTAGTCAGCGTTAAAAATTTTCTTTAAGTTGTATCTATGGATCATGTTCCGAAAGGTTACTGTTCGACCGGCTAAGGAGGCGAAAATAGCGGAACTACCGTCAAGCCCCAAAACCGGATCATAAGAAGGCGATTGATCCATACCCGACTCGTAAGGTGCGATAATCGAAATCAACCCGTCGTTATCCGGGTCTCTTTCCCGGGCTAACCATCTATAATAGCTGGAAAGTTTTGGCAAAATCTCGTATAAGAAGCCCACTTCTTTTTCTTTTTTATAAATCGCCTCTACTGCCTCAGCTAGTAGTGGTGGTTGGATCAGTTGAGAGGTTTTTGGGCTAACGCTTGGTCTTGATTCCAAGGGTCTCAAAATTTCCCTCCAACCCAAAATCCCCTGCTCCCAAAAAATCATGTGGGGCACGAAACCATCGGGACGCTGAATCTTCAAGAGGCTAAGGATTTCATTTTTGGCGAGTTCGATATCAAAATGGGATAAAACGATGGCATGGAAACAGGAATCCCAAAACCATTGATGAGGATAGTGGTCCTTGGCCGGTGAGACATATTTATATTCTGTTCCCGCCCAGCGGCAAAAACCAATCTTTAAATTGCCATAAAGCACCCGCTTGGCATCATCAATTATCTCTTGGCTGGCCGTACCCTTCATCAAGAAAAGTTTATCTCAAACCAAGCAGGAAAGCAAAGGGGGTTTAATTAATATATAATGATAAAAACATGGCTAAAGATGATCGTTTTTACATCTCACCAAACAAATTAAAAATCTGGCTAGAATGCCCGCGAAAATATTGGCACTACTACTTACATGAACCAACAAAATATAAAGAGCCGCCAAGGCCTTATTACACCTTAGGTGAGGCAGTTCACAACACTTTAAACTCTTTTTTTAGTCTTGTCTCCCAAATCCGCAGCCACGAGCGACTTTTTGATCTTCTTGAGCGTTATTGGCAGGCGGCGAGAAATCAAGAAGGTGGTTTTAAAGACGCCGCTGAAGAAAAAATCTATAAAGACCGGGCTGTTAGCATGCTCGAGAACTTTTTCCAAAAAGAAGATGTTACTATCACTCCCTTTAAACTTTCCCCGTCCTCGACAAAATATATACCCCTCAACGACACTGTTATGCTAGGCGGGATAATTGACCGGGTAGATTTAGAACCAGACGACAGCCTGCACATTATAGACTATAAAACTGGAAAGGAAGATCGCGACGATCCTTACCAACTATCGATGTACGCCATTCTTGCCAGAAATTGGCTGAAGAAACCAGTTTCCAAACTCTCTTACCTACATCTGGAAAGTGGCAATTGGTCAACGGATAGTTCTAACGAAGAGAAAGAGGAAGATACAAAACGGTTTGTAATCGAAACAACTGATCAAATCCCTAAAGAACTCGCCAAAGACTATTTTATTTGCCATCTTGGCCCCCAATGCCCCCACTGTGATTACCTGCGCGAACTCGGCATTAAGCCAATTTTGGATTAAAGTTTGTTAAAATAAAATTGTGAAGTGTCCGATTTGTGGTTCGGAAACAATTCTGAAAAATAATAACCTCTGGTGTCCAAAGTGCCGACTTTTCCCTGGAGAAAATTTATCGCTAAACATTTCTGAGGAGCCAGATCCCGGAAAAATCTACCGGCAACGCGCAAGGAGAAATTTTTTCAAAAGGTTGGCGCTAATCTTTGTTTTCCTCCTCATAATATTGCCACCCCTAGCTTTGTTTATTCTTAACTACACTTCTTTCGGCTACCGGGAAAAGATTTTTTATAATTATCGATTTACAAGTGAAGCGAGTAGCTACTTGAGGAAACATACCAGTATTACGGTTTTTAATATCAGCGAAAAGAAACCATTTGGTTTTACTCATAGCGGTTACTGGAGTCCTGGCAGTAAAAATGTTAAGTTAAATTCGGCTAACGATGAGGTAGCGATTCATGAGTTTGCTCACGCTTGGTGGGAGGAGCTAAGGA
>MHCO01000039.1:0-1813 GCA_001816645.1 Candidatus Woykebacteria bacterium GWB1_45_5 | reverse complement strand
TGAGAGAAGGTTTGATCAATGACACCATCAAACTTTCCCAGATGGAAGATACTCGTTATACCCAAACCATAAAACGAGCACGTTGGATCGTCGATACTTACTGTTCTTGCCCGAATAAGCAAAAAATTAACTATTCAGCGGTTGACGATCATCATTTTTATGCTTACATGGCGGATTTTACCCTTGGTAGATTTAAAGATGGCCCCCATGCTTTACCGAGCTTTGTGTGGAAATATTTTGACGGTTTATTCACCAACAACCCTAGGGTAGTCCCCTGCTACGAAACCAACAGCTGCTACTTTCCCCAAAACAACAAAATGCAGTAAAACAAAGTCCGCCCCTAGTAGCCACTCGTTAGGCTGTAGATCGGGAAAATTAGAGAGAAAACAAGAATCATTGGGTAGACAAGTAATGGGACTAAGGCGAGAAGAATACTATACAAAATCGCATGTTTTACCACCTGGCCGCTTTTCTCCTTATGGATTAAATAGTATACGTACCCAAAATTTGCAGTGACTAAACCAAATCCAATTAGATGCGCAATTATCACAGGTAATAGTGGGTTGTATCCGATATTAATATCTTCATAGACACCGCCTATTTTTAAGGAAGAAATTAAAACTCCAATCCAAATAAATAGGAAGAAAACACCACCAATAACAGAGATTATTTTTGCTGCTTTCATTGCCTTATTAATATTATATGCTGTGATTATTTGGAACTGCAACTTTTTGTTTATTGATCAACTCGTTCAGAATATGAAACCGGCGGTGTTTTTCGCTTGAGGAAATATCATCAGGAAAATTTTTAGCGGAAGCGGTGTGGGGGCGAGGTGAATACATCGCGATATAGGCAACTGACCAACCGATTTCTTTGGCCAGTTTCACCGTATTTTGAAACCCACTTTCAGTCTCTCCCGGAAAACCAACAACGATGTCAGTACCAATTTCCACGCCGGGGATTTTTTCTCTAATTTTTTTCACCAATTTTTTATAATCGGCGGCTTTATACCAGCGATTCATCCGCCGCAGAACCTGATCATTGCCTGACTGAATCGGCAAATGGATGTAACGATCAATGTTGGGGTTGCGGGCAATCACTTCAATTAATTCAGCAGAAAAATCCCAAGGGTTTGCTGACAAAAAAGAAATTTTTTTAAAACCGCGTTTTGCAACCTCTTCCAAAAGGTACGGGAAAAGAGTGGGAATTCTTTTTCGGCCCATCGACATTCGAACCATCACCGGTAAAACCGTTCGACCATCTAGAAGTATATACTTACCGCCTTTAAGGTGTTCTTTAACAAAATCCGCACCATAAGAATTAACATTTTGGCCAAGTAAAGTAACCTGTTTATAACCCTTGTTTACTAGGTCAGTAACCTCGGCCATTATATCGTGCCAGGGACGTGATACTTCCCGGCCACGGGTAAAGGGAACGATACAATAGGAACAAAAATTATTACAACCATTACTGATTATTACCCAAGCGTGGGTTTTTGATTCGCGTTTCGCTGGGATATCAAAACCAACTTCATCAATCGGTAAAAACTCATTTACTAGGGGCAAGCGTTGTTTTATGAGACGATAAAATTTACCGGTTGAGTCACGTACCATCACCCCAACTAAACAACCGGTTAAAATAAGTTTAAAATTGGGATTTTGGGTCTTTAGATGGGCAAGTTTTTCCATCAAACCGTAGATCCGGTCTTCAGCGTGTTGGCGGACCATGCAGGTGTTGATCACAACCTGGTCGGCTCGTTCTAAGGAAGGACTTTTTTTGAAACCTCTTTCTTCAAAAGCGCTCGCAATTCTTT
>MHCO01000038.1:57897-59223 GCA_001816645.1 Candidatus Woykebacteria bacterium GWB1_45_5 | reverse complement strand
AGCTGCTTTTCGGCCAATTTCTGGATCACCACCACTCCCCAAGCCTTTAGTCAGTTGCTCACCAATTTGGACTTTAGCGGGAGCTAGACAAGTGAGGAGTGCTTGAGCATCGGTATTGATACCAACGAAATCAACACCTTGAATCTGCTGCAGGGAAATCATCGAATTGAGGGCATTACAACCACCGCCACCAACACCAACAACTTTAATCTTAGCAAATCGGTTGACCTCTGGTTTTATTAACATAAAGCCTGCCCTGCCAAGGAAGTTTTTGACTTCCTACAAGAAAATAAAGAGGGGTATCGTTACTAAAGTACCATTAACCGGCTGGTCTTGTCAATTGGTTTTTTACGGCAAAAGTCCCCGGAGTTTGGTAAATAGTTTTTTGACTAATTCCACCAAACCTCGACCGTGGGGTAAACCAGCACCTATCCTTGGCGCTACAATAGAAATTTTCTCAGCGTATAGAAGCAGCCCAACCGCTACAGAATAAGCCGGGTCAGAAATTTCATCGATCAAGCCGCTAACGCCTCTCGGATCGGCAACACGGACTGGCATTCTTAAAACATCCTTACCTACCTGGGACAAAAGAGTCGTACCGGCCGCCCCACCAGTAATCACCAAACCAGCCGGCAAAAGACCAGCAAAACCAGCCCGTTTAATCTCCATACCAATTAGGGTAAAAATCTCTGTGAGCCTGGGTTTGGCAATCCCTTCAATCAAAGTTTTTTTGGACAAGGTACCCAGCTCTTCGGCAATCTCTAATTTTGCAGTATCAATTGTCTCCTCTTTCTTTCCCACCTTACCAGTAGACAAACTTTCCTTATCATCGTCCCTGGTTACTTTTTTCTCTTGCCCACTTAAAGATAGCTTAATCTTTTCCGCTGTTTCTAAAGAACTGCGCAGCCCAATCGCCAAATCGTTGGTGATGTTCCGACCACCAATCGGGATTACTGCCGAATGAGCAATCGAACCATCAACAAACAAAGCTACATCCGTAGTACCACCACCAATATCAATTAGAGCTACTCCCAGTTCTTTTTCCGTGTCGGTCAACACCGATTCGGCACTAGCGATCCCGGAAAACACTAACCCTTCGACATCAATCCCCACCTGCTGGATACATTTGACGAGATTTCTCATTGCTGTCGCCGCACCAGTAATGATGTGGGTCTCCACCTCCAAACGCACCCCAGTCATACCAACCGGATCCTTTACCCCCTCTTGAGAGTCAACGATATAGCCCCTGGGGATAACGTGAATTATCTCTCTGGATGAAGGAACTGAAATTGCTTGGGCAGCTTCGATTACCCGCCGTATATCATC
>MHCO01000038.1:56701-57878 GCA_001816645.1 Candidatus Woykebacteria bacterium GWB1_45_5 | reverse complement strand
TTCCGCTGCTTCTAGACTTTCTGCGATCGAGCTAACTGCCTCATCGATATCTACTACCTGCCCCTTTCGGATTCCTTTAGAAGGAACGGTAGAAACCCCAATCACTGTTAAATTATCGTCAGAAGAAGTTGCGATCAGTGTAGAAATTTTTGAGGAACCAACATCAATACCGACAATAATTTTTTCTCTAGACATTTATCCTCTTTCAAGCGATCAACAAAGTATTCGTACTACTTGTAGCGTACCACCAACTTGTCAAACCGAAAGTCTACCAAAGTAATCGCCCTTTTCTCTATTTTAGCTTTGGAGAGAAGTGTTTGTAAAGTCCTCACCTGAGTTTCCAAATCTTTCTTTGGCGAAAAAATCACTGCCAACCCCTCGTCATCCCTAACGGTCACAAACCCTTCTGACGATTTCTCCAATAAGGCGATGTGAATGACTTTTCCATCGACAAGCCCCCGAACTTTCTCTTCGAAAGAAAGCCCCTTTACCTCCACTTTTTGTCTTTTTAAACTAAGTATTTCTTTCAGGTTTTGAAGGTTTTTTTCTAGCGAAAAGCCCGTCGGCCAAAAAAGAGTAAGACCGGTACCAATTAAAACTATTAGTAGGAGTATAACCTCAATTGCCAACCGAGTAACTTTTGTCCTGGAGTGAATCTTTGGGGTGGAAAAAACTTTTGCAGCTCGCGTTTCATCAGACATTACTTTTTATCAACTAGTTTCAGGGCTTCATCGACTAGGCTTTTAGCCGCCTCTAGATTAATCAGTTTCTTTGCTTTTTTTGCCTCTTTTTTAAAAATTTCCAGCTTTTCAATCATTGTGTTAATCGCCGCTAATAATCGTGTCGGCGTTAGCCGCTCCTGAGGTAGGATTATGGCCGCGCCAAAGTCAGAGAGCATTTGGGCATTCTTTTCTTGCTCCTTAGCCCCAGCCCAAGGAAGCGGAATGAACAGCGCCGGAATACCCAAAGCGGCTACCTCCCCAACTGTGTTTGCGCCAGAGCGACCAACTAGCAGGGAGCTGCGTGAGTAAACATTTGCCAACTCTGCACTATTTAACCACTTAAAAGCTTGATAGCGGTTTTGCAGTCGACGGGGTAGTTGAGACACCCTAGCGGTCAACATTTCAAAATCCCTGAAACGCTCAGCTCCACCGGTCTGGTGGGCCACCTCATATCT
>MHCO01000038.1:54789-56652 GCA_001816645.1 Candidatus Woykebacteria bacterium GWB1_45_5 | reverse complement strand
GCCCCTTGGTTACCACCGGTAATAAAAATAGCCCGCCGGGCCGTTCTCTTTTTTTTAACGTTTAAAATTTCGCTTCGGATAGGGTTGCCAGTAACGATGCATTTTTCTTTTGGGAAAAATTTAAGAGACTCGGGCCAGGAAAGGGCAATTTTTTTGGCAAAGCGAGAGATTAAACTATTCGCCAATCCCCCCTTGACGGTCTGCTCATGGGTAATAGCCGGAATCCCTAAGACCCAAGCCGCTAATACCACTGGTAGGGCAACATAACTACCGAAAGAGATTACCAGGTCCGGTCTCTCCTGACCAAGGATCAAAAGAGAACGGGCCAAACCAAGTGGTGCTTTTAAAAGGCTGGGTGTAGTATAACGCGTAAATTCGCGCTGCAACCGGCCAGCCGGTATCGAGTAAAACTTTATTCCCAAGCTTGAGATCACCACGGACTCGGCACTTGGCGCGGCATCCCCCTCCATAGCACGAGAGCGGCCGATGAAAAAAATATCGTTAATTCCTCTTTTCCTTAATTCACTAGTTACTGCTAGCGCTGGAGTGAGATGACCACCACAGATACAAATTTTCATAAGATTAGGGCCGCATTATAAATCAATACATTATAGATCAAAGTGAGTCTAGGTTTCAAATTAAAAAATCTCTTTACTTTCTCACAACACCCCCGCTAACTTTTGTATGTTTGGAGATGTTCAAAAGTAAAGCTGCTGATAGCAACGTCGCTACTAAAGAACTACCGCCGTAAGAAGTAAATGGCAGAGGAACGCCAGTGAGTGGTAGTAGTGCAACTAAACCAGCAATATTAATAAATGTTTGGAGACAGATCCAAGTCGTAATACCAGCAGCCACCAACTGGCCAAACTTATCAGGGGCCAAGCTAGCAATTTTAAAGCCGCGGTAAATTATCAGAATAAAGACGGCGATGAAAACAGTTGAGCCAACAAACCCAAGCTCATTACCAATTACGGCAAAAATTGAATCGGTAGTAACCTCAGGGATATAGCCATATTTCTGTCGCGACTCGCCTAAACCCACACCAAGCAAACCACCCGAACCAAGGGCAATTAAAACTTGGTTGACATGATAAGAGATGCCTTGCGGATCAATCGACAGATTAAGAAAGGTAAGTAGTCGGGCCTTTCTGTACCCAGAAGTCAAGATAAACACGCCGGCCAAAACAACCAGACAAGGGGCCAAAACCACAATGTGCCATAAAGCTCCGCTAGCCAGAAAATAAAGAGTAAGGCCAATTAAGGTAATAATAATGCTAGTGCCCAGATCCATTTGGGCAAGAACGATAGCGACGATACCGGCGGTAATTAAAAGAAAAGGAATAAAACGAATTTTTCTAGTCAAAAGAGCAGACAAATAAATAATATAGGCAAGTTTGGCAAATTCGGCTGGCTGGATACCAACAAACCATAGACGGAGCCATCGTTGGGCACCATAAATTTTCGCTCCAAGACCAGGAATAAAAACCGCAATCAGTAAAGTTAAGGCAAAAAGCATTAAAAAAGGGGCTGTTTTTTGCCAAAGAGTGTAGGGTATTTTAAAGACCACCAACCCCAAAACAATCCCCACAGCAACCCAAATAGCCTGAAGACGAATAAGGTAAAGAGGGTTGCCAAAATCGCGAAGGCTAGTGACTGGTGAAGCATTGTAAATCATCAAAAGCCCAAAAAGCACGAGGGCCAAAACTGCGACCAACAGAATAAAATCCGGCCGGTGGGTTTGAGTTTTAGAAAGTTTAACCATTTGGCACGTCTACCGTGCCAACCCTGAGCGATTCGACTGAGCTCATCGTCGAAGTCTTGTCGAAGGGTGGGCAGGCTTCCACATTATTAAGATTTAAAATTA
>MHCO01000038.1:54237-54760 GCA_001816645.1 Candidatus Woykebacteria bacterium GWB1_45_5 | reverse complement strand
TAGCTAACACTAGATGTAATCTCGCTATGCTCGATTATACTATAGTTTGCGGGGTGGATTCAACGAATCCTCTATATGAGTATGGCGTTCAACTAAAACCGCGCTATAGATCTAGTCTGTATTAGACGGTCAACGATTTGTTATTGTGGGTTTGCCGATGCTCTGTATTTTTTGCTTAAGACAGCGACGCGGATAGCCAGGATAAAAACGACTATGAAAAGAATATTGATGTCAGGAGGGAAGAACGGAAAAGCCATAATTGTGACTAAAACCCAAAGAACTAAATTTGATCCAATAATAAAAATAATCAAAAGGCTTGCAAGCAAAGAAACACTTAAGCTTTTCTTGGTAAAAAAAGTTAAACCAAAAGCGGATACAAATAGTAGAATAAGCAAAAACAAATTGTTTATCAGGGAAAGTAAAGAGACTTGGTTGCCAACCCCAATAGAAATGTAGTATGACAAGGCCATTAGGAAGGTCAAAACGCCAGCTGCACCAAAAAGCACCCACTGAAGTTTTCTAA
>MHCO01000038.1:47751-54229 GCA_001816645.1 Candidatus Woykebacteria bacterium GWB1_45_5 | reverse complement strand
AACTAGACAATGGTTTAGAATTTGGGACGCATATTAATAATTAATCCCACCTTCGTAAAACCGCTATACGAGCACGGCGTTTTTGAACTAGTTAAAATGCAAGGAGGAAACGGAAACTGACCGTAGGGAATTTCCGAGGATGTCCCGAAGTATTTTAATGTAGTTCAACAGCCAGCGCAGTCTAGCGGCAACTTTGGCGTTACCTTTTTTGCAAAGGTAACAAGAAATTAATTTTTTAAAGAATTAACCGCTTCTTTAAACTGATCCCCACGGTCGGGGTAATTTTTGAACATATCAAAGCTGGCACAAGCCGGGGAAAGGATGACGACATCGCCTGGTTCTGCTAGTTCTTTTGCTTTTTTGACAATCTCGCTCATTGTTTTTAGGCCGTCCACGACTTCGCCGGAAAAACGACCAACGTTGTTAATTGATTCTTTGATCCGATCCGCTTCCACTCCAATCAAAATCACTGATTTTACATTTTCGGAAGCTATAACCCTTCCCAGCTCTGTGAAGTCCGATTGCTTACTTGATCCACCAAGAATCGCAACCTTTGGATTTTTGAAGGCTCTGATTGCGGCAATTGCGGTCTCTGGCGTGGTCGAAGCAGAGTCATTGTAATACTTTACACCGTCAATCTCACGGACGAACTCGAGACGGTGAGGTAACCCCTTAAACTCTTTAACTGACTTGGAAATTATTTCCGGTGGGATTTCCAATATCCCCGCCACAGCAACTGCTGCGCAAATGTTCTGCAGATTGTGCTCACCGGGAATCTTAATCTCATCCCCTCTTACAATAGTTGTCCAACCATTAGTAACAGAAACCACGAAATCTTTATCGATGTAAGAACCATGTTCCACATTTTTCTTAGTTGAAAAATAATATTTTTGCGCCCTAGAGGCTTCTCCTAGATTTCTGGAGGTTGGAAAATCAGCGTTAATCACAACAAAATCGTTTTCGTTCTGATATTTAACTATCGGCTCTTTTGCCTTGACATATTCTTCAATGCTTTTGTGCCAATCCAGATGTTCGCTGGTAACCATTAAAATGACCGCGATATGAGGACTTTTGTGAAGGTCGACTAACTGGAAGCTGGAAAGTTCTAATACGACAATTGAATCGGTAGGTACTTCGTCAAGAAAATCAAGTGGCGGTTTGCCGATGTTGCCGCCCAAGAAAACCTTTTTACCAGCCGCTTTTAAAATCTCATAAATTAAGCTGGTAGTTGTTCCCTTGCCTTTTGTCCCAGTTACGCCAATTATTGGCGCTGGGCAAAGATCAAAAAACAATTTAGTCTGGGAAGTAATATCGGCACCGCGTCTTTCGGCACCGATAATTTCTGGCAAATCTCTTTTGACCCCTGGCGAGCGGAACATGATGTCAAAACTTTGCAAATTTGCTAAATAATTTTTTCCGAAGCACCAACCTACAGATAGGTTTCTAAGCTGACTTAATGTCCCGGACTCAACCTTAGACTCCGGCGTTTTATCCAGCACAGTGACTTCGGCACCTTGGGAAACTAAATACTTCGCCGTAGAAACTCCTTCTACTCCAGCACCGATTATAGCAACCTTTTTGTTTTGGAAAACCATAAGGAGATTATATCTCGCTAGAGAAACAATCGCGAGATGTAATCTTGCGATTATATCAGGGCGACAAACAAACCAACAAAGGCAAAGATTGCGCCGACCAACCAAAACCGCATTGTTACCTTTGTTTCGTCCCAACCGCGAGCCTCGAAATGGTGGTGCAGAGGAGCGGCAAGCAATACCCTCTTGCGAAAAAGCCCTTTGCTAAAAATTTGAATTATCGAGCTTGCCGCTTCAACAATAAAAACAAAACCAACAAAGGGTAAAATCAAGGAAGAATTTGTCATTAAGGAAATCACCGCCAACATCGCGCCTAAAGAAAGCGCCCCGGTATCCCCTAGCCAGACCCGAGCTGGATAAATATTAAAATATAAAAAGGCGAGAAGCGAACCAATCATTACGGCGATAAAAAGCCCAACATCATGAAATCTTGCTTGGGAAGCCAGAAACCAAAAAGCGGCGAGGATAATTATCATTAAACCGGTCGCCAAACCGTCTAGGCCGTCGGTAATATTCACCGCGTTGGTTGCCGAAACGATGACAAGTGCGGCAAAGGGCACAAACCAGGCACCAAGACTCAGATCTCTATCAAAGACAGGTACGTGCACTGCCGCTAAATCTAACCTGCTGTACAAAAGCCAACCGATTAGAAAAGCTAAAGCCCACTGCAAAAGAAATTTGTAGCGAAGCCGCAGTCCCCAAGCACCGGCTTGTTTAAAACCATAAAACTTCCTGACATCGTCATAGAAACCCAAAAGACCAAAACCAACTAACGTGATGTAAAGAATAACCGACGACCAGTTTAAACCAAAGGCTTTGGTTCTTATCTCGTAACCGGGAACAAGTTTATAAAAGATAGCACTTAAAATTACACTGACTAAAATTATCAAAACTCCACCAGCATTCGGAGTTCCTACTTTCCAACCATGTAGACGATTAACAATCGAAGTAAAGTGGCCAAAAATATCCTTTTGTGATTCTCGCTGACGTTGAAATTTAAGCTGGTATAGAAGGTTTATAAACGGAACCGCAGCCACCAACGTGACTGCAAAAGAAAAAAGCAAAATCCCCAAAAGTTTAACCATACAATGAAACTTATTTTACCACGTTGCAACCGGCCAAGCAAACGGAAGAGAATTTATAATTCAAAATGCAGAAGTCAGAATGATAACTCCGTCACGGAGTCGGCATCTTTTGACTTAATAAGAACTCCGTTTATGATCACGGCATCTGCATTTTTGGACCGGCCATTAGATTAGTCAGCGTTAATAAATTGAGCTTTTCGAGCCGGCCCGAAGGGGAATTTTTCACCTGTTTGAGGGCGCAGCCCGAGTTTGAAAAATTAGGCGGGAGAAGCGAAATTTTAGCTGGAGGATCTTTGGCCGGCAGTTTGGCTCCACCTTTGCTGCCAAAGGTGGAATAAAAAACATTTAGCGATAAACTTCGTAGCGCTTGGCGGCGATTTCGTCGGGGTCAACGTCGCGGCCTTCGATAATAAGCGGAATTCGTTCTAAATGCTTAAGTAGTGAGCCTTTTAAATACCACAAATCGCCTTTTTGCAATATTCCGGACAAAACACCGGCCGCTTCAAAAACATCTTTGACCAAAATCACCTGGTTCTTTCTCATTCCCTTGCGTGCTTCTTCTGCAATATATTTTGTGGCCCCACCTACACAGATTAGATAATCAGGCTTGGTTTCCGCCGCTTTGTGGCCGACCGATCTGTGCCCTTCCTCTGAATATTTACCAAGTTCTCCCATCTCTCCAAGAACCGCTATTTTCCTTTTGGCGGAAAGATCGGCCAAAGTCTGCAGACCGGCGACAGTCGAAGCTGGATTAGCCCGCCGCGCGTCATTGAGAATCACTGTCTCTTTTGGCCCTGGTTCCAAATTACCACGCCCATCCAGGGGAATTAATTTCGCCAATCCAGCTGTTATTTCCCGCCATTTTAACCCGCACAAAGTACCAACGATTGCTGCCGCCATAGCGGTATAAACGTGGTGGCGGCCAATCAGAGGGATTTTAACTGTGTGGCTAGCACTTTGAAAATGGAGCTGAAAAGTAGTCCCTCGGAAACTGGTTTTGATGTGAGAAGCCCAAAATTGGCAGCGATATCTATTCCGGCCATAGAAGATCACTGTACTATCAATCAAATCAGCAATTTTCCGGGCGTGCTGGTCGTCCCAATTTATAATCACCCAACCGTTTTTCGGGACGGCAGCCGCCAATTCACCCTTTTCTTTAATTATATTCTCCAAGGAACCAAGGTGGGCCGAATCAGCGTGGACCGGCGTGATTCCAGTAACAACCGCAATGTTTGGGCGAGCAACAAAAAGATGAAAATCCATCTCCCCTATCCGATCGATTCCGTATTCCAACACCAGTTTTTGATGGTCGCCTAGTTTTAACACTGTAATTGGAATATTGAACCGGGTGTCAAGATTAATATCGGTTTGGAGTACCTTAAATTTTTCAGCTAAAACTGTTGCAATTGCCAGTGTTGTATTGGTCTTACCGTAGCTACCGGTAACCCCGATAACCTCAACGTTCTTGTGAAGAGCAAGCCAAATCTTGGCTGTCACACGGCGTGAGTTATGGAAAATGCTTTTAGGATTCATTTCAAAAGTTTACTTGGGAAACTGACTTTGTTGCGCCCCTTATCATTATACCTGTCAAGCGCAAGATTGATTAGTCGGCTAATTAAATCAGAATAACCAATACCGCTCGCTTGCCAAAGCTTTGGATACATGCTGATTGAAGTAAATCCTGGTATGGTATTAACCTCGTCAATAAAAACCTGGTTCGTTTTTCGATCGATGAAGAAATCCGCCCGGGCCATCCCCGCACAATCGGTTGCCTTAAAAGCTTGCACAGCCATGCTTCTGATTTTCTCTGATTGTTGCTTGGAAATTTGGGCCGGGATAAGCAATTTCGC
This sequence comes from Candidatus Woykebacteria bacterium GWB1_45_5, assembly GCA_001816645.1. Taxonomy (GTDB): domain Bacteria; phylum Patescibacteriota; class Microgenomatia; order Woykebacterales; family RBG-16-39-9b; genus GWB1-45-5. The sequence continues at coordinate 49,702 of MHCO01000038.1, read as the reverse complement.
TTTATTCAAAATGTATTTATCTTCATAATCGTAAAATTCCCTTGAAGGCACCACCTCTCCACAGATAGAAGCTTCTGGCTCATCGTTCCCCACTACCGCCACTTCGATTTCCCTCGCCTTATCGATTCCTTGTTCGACAACAACCTTTCGATCATATTCACAGGCAATATTAAATCCCTCTTTCAACTCTTTCCGGTTGTGGGCCTTGGTTATTCCCACACTCGATCCTAAGTTAGCAGGCTTAACAAAAACGGGATAGTCTAATTCCTTTTCGGCTGTTGCGATAACTTTTTCAATACCACTCTCGACCTCTTTGCGCAAAAATACTAGATATTTGGTAACCGGCAAGCCTGTTGCTTCAAAAAATTTTTTCATCAAAGCCTTATCCATGCCAACTGCCGAGGCGGCTACTCCAGCACCAACGTAAGGAATCCCGGCAAGTTCCAGTAACCCTTGCACCGCCCCATCTTCACCAAAAGGACCGTGCAGAACCGGAAAAATTACATCGACCTTCTTGGGAAATTCTTTAGCAGTTTTAATTGGCACCAAACCCTTAGCAGTTGGGTCGGGCGGGAGATAAACGTATTCCGCTCCTTTACCTTTGATTGATTTTGGCTGCACACCGAGTAACCACTGACCTTTTTTATTGATGTAGATGGGAACAGCCTCGTATGTTACCTTATCCAAAGCACTTATCACCGAAGCAGCCGAGATAACCGACACTTCATGCTCACCGCTCCTACCACCAAAAATTATCCCGACCCTTATCTTTCTCATACAACTTTCTAATAATCTTCTGACAAAATAATTCTTTATCAATCCTTGTAAATTCTTGGCACTCGAGCAGAAATCGCCGTCACCACTTCATAAGAAATTATTCCTAGTTCTTCCGACACATCTTCAACCGTAATTTCGTCATCATCTGTCATTTGGATTTGGACATTTTGGCTTCACTCATCTTGACCTTACCTTAAAATTAAACCGCCCGTTTTATCTTAGCTCCTAAAGATCCAAGCCTTCCCTCTAGGTTCTCATACCCTCTTTCGATGTGTTCAACACCTTCCAAGGTACTTTTGCCCTTGGCCGATAAGGCTGCTAAGACTAGTGTTGCTCCTGCTCGTATATCGGGAACTTGTAAATTTTGGCCTCGCAACTGCGTTGGTCCATAGATTTTTATCGCATGTGGCATTCTCACCATTTCATCTGTCCAATTAAAATTATATCTCGCTCTGGAGAAACAATCGCGAGATGTAATCTTGCGATTATAAAATTCTTGCGGGTTATCGACTTTTGGATTGAAAAACTCAATTTTCGCGCCCATTTTTTGCAAGGATTCAACATATTTAAACCGGCTCTCGAAAACAGTTTCGTGAATTATGGAAGTGCCTGCGGAACAGGCGCCAACCACTGCCCAAAGTGGTTGCCAATCGGTCATAAAACCCGGGTGAGGAGCAGTAGTGATATCGGTCGCTTTCAAATCTGCCCCCGCCTTTCGCCAAACATGTAACCCATCGCTGGAAAATTCGAAAGTAGCACCAGCTCTCTTTAGCACTCCTTCAAACGCCCCTAAATGTTCTCTTTTTGCTTCCTCAATCTCAATGTCGCCAGAAGTAACTAAAGCTGTACAGGCAAAAGTTACCGCCTCATTTCGGTCCGGCATTACCCGAGAGGTAGTTCCAGCCAATCTCTGGACTCCCTCAATTTCAATAGTTCTTGGGCTAACTCGCTTAATCTTCGCTCCCATCTGATTTAAAAAAGTAATCAAATCATCCACTTCGGGCTCAGCCGCCGCATTTTCGATAACAGTTTTACCTTTAGCCCGAACAGCCGCTAAAATTAAGCTTTCTGTCCCAGTGTGAGAATTTTTTTCAAATCGATACTTCCCACCGTGCAAACTCCCAGAAATTTCTAGACCTTCGTCCCCTCCCTGGATTTTAAGTCCTAAACTAGC
>MHCO01000038.1:46865-47740 GCA_001816645.1 Candidatus Woykebacteria bacterium GWB1_45_5 | reverse complement strand
CCACAAGCGGCCCGACACACAAAGTCGGAGCTCTAGTTTTTTCACCGTAACAACCAGCGACGTTAGTATTATTTAACCCCCTTGGATTAACATTGATCTGATGATCCCCGATCCATTCCGCTTTTCCGCCGAGTTCTTTGATAATTTCTTTAACCGCCTCAACATCTTTTGTTCTCGCCACGTTATCAATTGTCGATGGGGAATCAGCCAAAAGCGAGGCAATCAAAAGCTTAAAACCAACATTCTTCGCCCCGAGAAGTTTCACCCTTCCCCGCAGCGGAACACCGCCCTCAATCACATATTTCGCCATAACCCCAATTTTATGCTAGCAAGGTATAGATTGCAAGAAATCCGGATGGATTCAAGATGTAAGACTAAAATTTGAACTTAAGAGGCGTACTCTAAAACAGTTTTAAAATGTCTTGAATGTAGATGCTATCTTAGTTATAAGTGACTCATCGAAACTTTGAATATCTTTATGGTACTCCTGACGTATCGAAAACGCCTTATTTTTCTTAAAAAACAGTACAACGAACTCGTTAGCGTCAGCCCATGGCTGGTAACAACTAAATTTTATAGCCCTTGATCCATCCACTTTTGTGTACCCTTCAATTTTTGGACTACCATCACACCACATATTTGCTTGCCTCTCCAAAGTTGTATGGTATTGTTCATCTGTGTGAACGCTTATAGAACTACCGCTTATTAATTCTATTGAATTCAGTGATGTTTGTTTAAATTGATAATCTGGGCTTTTTACGTCAATCCCATTTTTATACTCTTGAAGAATAGAAAAACTGGAAGGGTACTTGAAACAAAATTTTTCTGCGGGGTTTGAATAAATTGTCCAATCAGAAGGCTCGTCTTTTTGAGCA
>MHCO01000038.1:31976-46778 GCA_001816645.1 Candidatus Woykebacteria bacterium GWB1_45_5 | reverse complement strand
TTTATCTCCAACCCGCTGATGAAGGCGGCTTCATTGTATCTGCTCCTGCCTTACCGGGCTGTGTCACCCAAGGTGAAACACGGGAGGAGGCACTGGCAATGATAAAAGATGCAATTGAGGGTTATATCGCTTCTCTCAAAAAGCACGGCGAGCCAGTTCCAACTGATATTTCCGAAATAGAAAAAGTTTCTGTTTCTGTCTAATGCCAAAACTTACTCCCCAAAAACCCCGAGACACCATTTCTAAACTGAAAGGGCTTGGTTACATTGTGGACCACGTGTCTGGCAGTCATTACATCATGCTCCACCAAAAACCAGAAACCGTATCCCTGTACCTTATCACGTAAAAGATCTAAAAACAGGAACTCTAAGATCAATTATTCGTCAAACTGGATTAACTGTTGAAGAGTTCACAAAAGTGAAATAAGAACCCCAATTTTAAGCTAGCAAGAATTCGAACGCAAGAAACCTAGTTGTAAGATATAGGATATAAGATATGAGATTTAAGTAAAATGTTTGAACTTGAGGGTTAGACACTCGAAGCTAATTACCACTCCCCGAGGTAGCGGATTTCTCCTTCGAGGTTGATACCGAATTTCTTTTTTACTTCTGACTTCATCAACTCAATCAAGGCTTTTACATCGGATGCAGTTGCACAGCCGGTGTTGATGATGAAATTAGCATGCTTTTCACTGATTTTAGCACCGCCCACTTGTTTTCCTTTCAATCCCGCTTCTTCGATTAACTTGCCAGCAAAATTGTCAGGCGGGTTTTTAAAAGTGGAGCCAAGAGTGGGGCCGGGTGGTTGTTGCACCTTGCGCACTAAAATATCCTTTGCTTTAGATTCAATTTCTTCTTTAGTTGCTTGTTTTAGCTGCAGCTTTACTTTCAAAATTATCTCGCCGCTTGTTTGGAAACGGGAAACCCGATAACCAAACCAGCAGTCTTCTTTTCTTAACTTTTTAACATTTCCCTGACCATCAATAATTTCAACCAAAACAACCAAATCCCCAAAAAATTCTTGCCTGACAGTATCTCCAGCGTTCATGAAGACAGCACCACCAACAGTTCCGGGTACCTTAATCAACCTTTCCACACCGGTCAATCCCCGATTTTTGGCGGCGGTAATCAAAGCGGCATTTTCCACACCAGAATCTACTTCCACAAAACCATGCGGCAAAAACTTTACCTCTTTAGCATTATTCTTAATCACTAATCCCCTGACCCCTTTATCCGAAATCAAAACATTAGAACCATTACCAAGGATAACAAAAGTCGTGCTAGTTTTAATTGCTACTTTGATAGCCTCTGTTAATTCTCTCGCATCGGTAGCCTCGTAATAAAAATCGGCTGGCCCACCAACTTTCATATAGACGTGAGAAGCCAACGGCTCGTTGATCTTAACTTTGTTAAACCCTAATTTTTTTACCAGTTCTTCCTCAATCATAACCCACTTTGTGGTCGCAGCACGCGAGAGTACCTAAATTACCTCCCGATTTATCGGGATGAATTTGGTTACGGAGCGTGCTATATTTTGTTCCCCAACTTTTTAAGCAACATCTCTGGCAATTTATAAATATCCCCCGCTCCCATTGTAATAACAATATCACCAGCAAACGCTTCTTTAGTTATGTAGGTCGCAGCTTCCTCAATATTCGGAAGATATTTTACCTGCTTTCCTTTTATAGTTTTAACCAGATCGGTACTGCTTACTTCACCAGTATCTTTTTCCCTTGCGCCAAAGATGTCAGTGATAATTATTTCATCAACTGGTGACTTTTCAAAGCTTTCCACAAATTCGCCAAAAAGCGCCTTTGTTCGGCTGAAAAGATGCGGTTGAAAGACTAGCCAAATCTTTTGATTGGGAAATTTTTCCCGTGCTGCTTTTGAAGTTGCTAAAACCGCCGTTGGGTGGTGAGCGTAATCATCGAAAACCAAAACCTCCTTTTCCTCACCTTTGAATTCAAAACGACGAACAAGACCGCTGAAACTTTCTAGGGCTTTTTGAATTATTTCCTCTCGGATTACCAGTTTTTTCGCGACCGCAGCCGCAACTGCTGCATTCATCTGATTGAACTCCCCAACCATCTTTAAATCGAAATTAGCTGGTTTGGACACTTGGATAGTTTCCCCGTTGGGATTTTCTAACCCTACCTTCGGCCCAGTTATCAAAATAGATCCTTTTTTCAAGGTCTTAACAAATTTTCCGAAAGCTGCCTTTAACTTTTCAAAATCAGCAAAATATTCCGGATGGTCAAATTCAATATTGGTGACAGCAGCGATATCGGCCGGAAAAAGCAAAAATTTTTCGCTGTATTCATCAGCCTCAATAACAAAATATTTTGATTTACCTACCCGGTAATTTCGTTCCCAAGCGTTCACAATCGCTCCAACCAAACAGGTTGGGTCCAACCCCGCCTTTTCTAAAATAAAGGCGGCCATCGCCGTCACCGTGCTTTTCCCGTGTGTACCAGCAATGGCAATAACAAATTTATCTACTAGAAGCTCCTTGGCGACAAACTGCTCCCAAGGAACGGCTTCAATCCCTTTCTTCTTTGCCGTCAGCAATTCCTCATTTTGGGTGTCGTAAGCAGGAATTGCCGGAGAGTAAACTAAGAGATCAACTCCTTTTAAATGGTCAGGGCTGTGTCCCACAGAAACCAACTTTGCTAGTTTATTATCTAGGTAGGGCGACCACTTTTCTTTATCGCAACCGGAAACTTGATAACCCAAGGAGTGGGCAATCGCGAAAACAGCTGAACAACCAGCCCCACCAACTCCCATAAAATGAATGTGTTTTTTATTCATCTTTCAATCCTATCAAACAAGCAATCTCACCGGTTAACTTTTCTTTTTCCCGCCGGTAAGAATAAAACTCCTCAGTCTCGTAAGTACAGGCTTTTACGCTGACATCGATGTTTTCTTTTGGGATTCCAACCCCCTTCAGCTGTTCTATATTTGCTTGTTTTAAATCTAGGTAAATCTTACCTGTGACAGAATTTAACACCGATTTCCCAAAACCAGCTTCCTTAAATTTACTAGCCACATCTTCCCCCACTTCATAATGACAAAATTCAATCGCCGGTCCAAGCCCGATTTGAATATCTTTAGGATTAGACCCAAGCGTGATAAAAACTTTAATTAAATTTTCAGCGGCTCTTTCCAGAGTCCCCCGCCAACCGGCATGAGCAATACCTACAATTTGTTCAACTGGGTCAAAAGCCAGAACCGGCAAACAATCGGCAACAAAAACTAATAAAAATAAACCCTTGTTCCTGGTTATCAACCCATCTGCTTCTTTAATTCCTTTTCCAACATCTTTTTTATCAACAACCGCAATCTTGCTCCCGTGAATCTGTTGCACTTTCACTAATCCGGGGTCCTCCAAACCTAAAGTTTTTAGGAAGTTAGTCAAATTCCTTTCCGTTTCCGCTATTTGACCAGGACTCGACGGTTTCATGTTACCAAACTTTACCGTCGAAAAGCCGTGAATTAAATTTTTGAAGTTGTTAAAGCTGCTCAGGGTGTAAACACCCTGACTATTTTTGGCTAGCATTTTTTAATCTTTCCCTCATCAGTCTATCAGCAGCTATTAGCTCCTCTTTGGTATTAACCCCTCTCCACTCGTCCGTGTTCAATAGCTTAAAGACTCCTACTTCCTCACCTTGCAAAACGGCCAGGCTAACCAAATCTACCAGGTAGTACTCCCCTACTGGGCTTTTTTTGATCTTGGGAAGATTTTCCCCTAGCCAGCTACGACGAAATACATAGACCCCGTCATTTACCTCTTTGATTTTTTTCTGCTCGCTACTGGCAATTTTTTCTTCGATTATTCCAATCACTCGCTCTTCCTCCCGAATCACCCGGCCAAGACCGGTCGGATCCTCTACGTCTAAACTAACAAAAGTAACTACGCCTCCCTTTCCGACATGTTTATTTAAAACCTTCTGGATAGTCTCAGGATTGTAAAAAGCTGAATCGTCGCCGTTGACAACCAAAATGTTGCCCGCCGAAGATGTAACCTGGGATAAACCTACAGATACCGCATGTCCTGTTCCCAGTTGTTTACTCTGGGTAGCAAATTTATAACCTTCGCCCGCTACTTTTTTCACCTCCGCCGCTTTGTATCCAACAACAACTACAATTTCTTCCGCACCCACCTTCTTTAATAAACTCAGTGTATAAGCAATCATTGGCCGTCCAGCAAGCTCGTACAAAACTTTAGGCTTTGGGGAAGGGGTACCTCCAGCTAATCGCGTACCTTTTCCAGCGGCTAAAACTATAGCAGCAAAGTTTTCCATTATTTGGCCAATTTCAACTTTAATGCGTTACGTGCGACTACCTCATCGCTCCAGGGATATTCTTTACCACCAATATTCATGCTTTTTTCATGCCCTTTACCAAAAATAGCAACGATATCTCCATCGCTAGCTAATGTTTGAATAGCGGTATTAATAGCTTCAGCTCGATCAGCAATCTTCCAAAAGGTACGGTTGGGTATACCCCCAACTCTTAGAGCGCCTTGGGTAATTTGTTCGATAATATCGTTGACTTTTTCACCGCGCGGGTCTTCGGCAGTAAAGATACTACTGTCGGCAAGCTTGGTGGATATTTCGCCCATCGTCGGTCGCTTCGCCACATCCCGCTCGCCAGCACAACCAAAAACAGCGATGAGCTTTCCCTTTTTGAAAGAGTTTAGAGTTTTAAGGGCAGCTCCTAAAGAAGCGGGAGTGTGAGCAAAATCGATAACACAGTCAAATTTTTGTCCCTCATCGATAAACTGCATCCGGCCGGGAACTCCCTTAAAGGTGGCGATTGCCTCTGCTGCTTTCTCCGCACTTATCCCTAAAGTAACGACGGCAGCAAAAGCAGCTAGGATATTGTAAACGTTACAATCTCCCAGCAAAATTGTTTTTATCTTAACCTTTTCTCGGTGATTTTTCCGCAGGAAAAAGTGAATTTCGAATTCTGGTTCTTTTTTCAAAAGCTTCAGGCGGCGCGCCAAAAACTGGGCGTTGTTTCTTATCCCGTAGCTTACTAACTGGCCGCTTCCTTGGTCCTTAAGTTTTTCGTAGGAAGCGTCATCGGCATTGAGGATTCTAAATTTAACCCCCTGAAGGATTTTTGCTTTAGCAGCTAAATAATTATCGTAGGTTTTGTGATAATCCAAATGCTCGTGAGTAATATTGGTAACAACCCCAGCAAAAAATTTTACAAAAGCCACTCGGCCTTGGGCTAAACCATGAGAGGTAGTCTCCAGTACAGCGTACTCGTTACCTGCTTTTACGATTTTTTTCAATAAACTTTGGACTTTAAACGGTTGTGGGGTAGTAACATGCAAGCCGGTGTCGACGCTAACTTTTCCAATCTTCGCTTCCACAGTGGATACCATAGAAGCAGACTCACCGGCCTCACTCAAAATGTGGTGGAGAAGATGAACTGTGGTAGTTTTTCCATCTGTTCCGGTCACCCCTATTACTTTAATCTTTTGCGAAGGAAACCAAAAAATTAAAGCTCCAAAAAGAGCTTGAGAACGATGGTAACTATTTTTAACAGGTTCTGGTACCAACTTCTTTAGCGTCGTAAACATCACTGGGAAATTCTACCACAAAAAAACTAAAGCCAGCAAGCAAACTTTGTTTAATCTACAACACGTAGACCCTTTCACTCACCACCTTTTGTTTTCTAATTTTTGTTATCTGATCTTATTGGTGAACCGGAATACCCCAATAAGGGTAAAGCTCTTTGATAATTTCAAAGAAAAGCGGTTCGGTGGTCTCCACCGCCCATATTGAAGCTGAGGGTTCAAACAATACTACGGCCATGACAAATCGAGGGTCCTCCACCGGACCAAAACCAATAAACGAGGCGACTGTCTTACCTGAATAGTGGCCCGCGATTGGTACTTGAGCAGTGCCTGTTTTCCCTGCCACTCGGTAACCATAAGGGATTTTCCTTTTACCGTCCCCTTCCACCGCCGCTTGTAGTAGGTATTTAAGAGTGTTTGCAGTTGCGGGTTTTATTACTTGCTTTAATTCTTTCGGCTCAATTTCCACTACTCCTTTTGGCCCAATAATCTTTTTGACTCCATAAGGTTTCGTCGCCTTGCCGCCGTTAGCAACCGTGGCTAAAGCATTCGCCATTTGCAGAGGCGTTACCGAAAGCCCCTGACCAAAAGAGGCCGTTACCAGCTCAAGCCTACTCCAGTTTCTTCTTTCCTTAACGATCCCTGCTTCCTCCCCCTGAAGATCTATCCCTGTCAGTTTCCCAAAGCCAAAATTTTTTACATATTTTAAAAATGGGTCCAGGCCTGTTTTCTCCGCCATAAAAGCCGCACCAATATTGTCGGAATTTTGCAGAATCTGGGAGATTGTAGAGTTGGGATGATATTTATCATTCCAAGTTTGAATCTTGTACTCCCCAATCTGAATCGACCCTTCGCACGGGCAAATAGTATCGGTTTTGACAGCTCCAGTATCCACAGCCGCTGCCGTGGTGACTACTTTAAATGTCGAACCCGGCTCGTAAACTTCTGAAACTACTAGGTTTTTATAATTTTCTGGTTTTGTATCTTCAAAATCTAGTGGGTCAAAGGTAGGTTGGGATGAGTTTGCAAGCAAAGCCCCGGTCTTTGGGTCAAGTACAACAACTGCTCCACCTTTAGCGCCGAACCGCTTTACAGCCTCTTGGAGCTTTCTGTCAACTACAAACTGAACAGTTCGATCAATCGTGGTCGATAAATCAGACCCATCCAAAGCCCCCAGTCCTTGTGGGTCTGCAGCCAAAATAGGCTTGCCAAGGGCATCAACTTCTTGAACTAACCTGCCACTTCGACCGCGGAGTTTTTCATCATAATACCCCTCCAAACCGAAGTAGCCTTCGTCATTACCTTCTTCATTTTTACCAACGAAACCAAGCAAACTCGAAGCTAGGCCTTTCTCCGGATAAAACCGCTTGGTGTCATTCTCAAAACCAATCCCGTCTATTTTCAAACTTTCGATTTTTTGTTTTGTTTCTTCGCTCACTTTCTTGGCGATAGGCACCCAAACTAGGTTTGGTAAATGTAGTTGAAAGGTTATTGTCTCCTTTATTTCATAGCGAATTTTGTCTTTTTCACCTTGCTCTACTTTTTCTTTGCTGGTGATTCTTTCTTCCAACAAACTCGGGGTCAGCTTATCAACGATTTTCTTGACCAGATCATCGTACGTCTCATCCTTACCTTGCAGCTTTTTAATTTCCGGCAAGAGAACGTAGACAAGATAAGCTTTTTGGTTGGAAACTAAAACCGAGCCGTCGGAAGCTAGGATTTTCCCCCGTTTTGCGCCAACCAGAACTGTGTTTTCTACTTGATTTTTAGCCGCTACCTGAAAGCTTTCGTGTTTCAAAACCTGCCAATAAAACAAACGGCCGACTATCGCGGCCGCAAATAAAAAGAGCAAAGCTTCGACTAATAATAGCCTCTTATAGCTCATCGGTTAGCAAGGGGCAAGTTGGGCACCAAAACCTGAACATTTTCGGCTTTCTCAAATCCACTCTTCTGAGCAAGTTCTTCTATTCGCGCCAAAGAACTAATCAGACTCGCTTCGTTTTCCAACGTCTGGTTCTGTTCTTCTAGTATCTCAATTTTTTGATTTGCTGCCGCTAAACGTTGCCCAGAGGTAGCCAATAGGTTGGCTAAAACTACTCGGGTGAGAGAAAGGGTGAGAAAAATAACAATTAAAACAGTAAATGCTACTTTGTAGAAGGATCTATTCTCTTGTTTTGATGCGCTTCTTGTTACCATTTGGGCAGGACTCGCTCAGTAATCAGAAAGCAGGCAGCAGTAAGCATTTTTCAAATTCTACTCTCTGCTATCTGGTTTCTGCTCACTGTTTCTCTGCTACCCTCATTTTCGCGCTTCTAGCGCGTGGGTTTTCCAAAATTTCTTCTCTGGTCGGCACAATTGGTCTTTGAGTTAAAACCTGCAAATCTTCTCTTTGTCTAAAAAAATTCTTAACTAACCGGTCCTCCAACGAATGGAAACTGATCACTACCAGCCTCCCACCTTTTTTCAATAAACTTGTCGCTTCTTCCAAACCTTTTTTTAAATTGTTAAGCTCATCGTTCACCGCGATCCGGAGTGCTTGAAACACCTTGGTCGCTGGATGAATTTTTCCTCGGCCTCCAACGACATGCTCTATAGTCTCGACGAGATCTTTTGTTGTTTCGATCTTCCTCTCTATTCTGGAGCGGATGACAGCACGAGCAATACGTCGGCTATTAGACTCCTCACCATATTTACTAAAAAGCTCATAAAGCTCTCCTTCGTTTAGACCATTGATCAAATCGGCGGCAGTCACCGACAGATTTTGATCCATCCGCATATCAAGCGGCGCGTCTTTCGAAAAACTAAAACCCCTTTCTGCCGAATCTAACTGATGGCTGCTTACACCCAGATCAAACAAAACACCGGCTGCTTCTCCCACCCCGAATTCTCTGGCAGTTCTTGCCAGATTGGCAAAGTTACCTTGGGTTAGAATCAACCTTTTTCCTTTCCCAGACAATCTTCCATCCTTTTCTTCCAGAGGTATCGAAAAGATTTCTGCTACGTAACGAACCGCTTCCGGATCGATATCAGTCGCTAAAACTTTTCCCCCGAGCTCCAAAATTGCCTTTGTGTGCCCTCCACCACCAACGGTGGCATCGATGTATATGTCGTCTTTCTTGATATTTAGTGCTTCTAAAACTTCCCGCTTAAGTACACTTTTATGAAAATGCTTTTCTTTTACCATCTAGACCCCTTTCTCCGCTAGTTTTTCAGCCGCCTCTTCTCCTTTACTCTCTAATCTCTTTGCCAATTTGTTCCAACGCTCCGATCCCCAAATTTCAATTCTTTCCAAAATCCCCACCAACACTGCTTCTTTTTCTAGAGAAGCGTACATTAGCAAATACTCGGGTATTTTCATCCTCCCAAGAGAATCAAATTCCACTTCGGTTGCGCCACCAAATAAATACCGCTCAAACGCCCGGGTATCTGCTTGCGTCACCGGAAGCTCCTTCAAACGAGAGGTCAAACGTTCCCATTCGAGTTTGGAATAGAGAAATAAACAGCCGTCCAACCCCTTGGTAAGAACGGCTCCACCGACCAAGCCTTCTCTAAATTTTTTAGGTACAGCTACCCTGCCCTTATAATCTAAATTATGTCTATACTCACCTAAGAACATTGTCCCTTGATCTATCAGAGGATCAAGGGCAGGACTCGCCTTCGCTAAAGCTTCGGCGAGCTAGATAAGTCCCCTGCTGTCCAGATTTAGGGCAGGCTGTTGAGGGCGGAAGTGGCAAAAGTTGTTACACTTTTTACCACTCTTTACCCTTTTTTACCACTAAAGTTATAGTAAAGCAGGTAAACCAGCTTGTCAAGCCCCCATTTTTCCACAAGTGAAAACCCTCTAAGGGGTATTGACAACCCTAACTTAATCGCCTAAGATATGTGTATACACATATAACAATTCCCATGCTAAACAAAAGAGCTCAAATTCTTTTCGATGTAAAAACTTATAAAACCTTAGAGGAGATCGCCCAAGAGAAGAAAAGCTCTGTGGGTGAATTGGTAAGAACTGCCGTGAAAAAAACATACGAAGATAAATCTAAAACTAAAAAGCCTTACTCCTTAGCCGAAGCAGCTAAGGAAACCTTCGGTGCCTGGAAAGCCCATCCTTCTACTGATAGGAAGCTCATGAATTCTCTTTCTGGCCCTTGGTCTAAACCTGACGAGATCTTTGAAAAAACCTAATGTATCTTCTTGACTCTTCCATCCTCATAAAATGGTTGGGGGGAGACCCTCGAGCGTTTGAATTGTTTTCTTCACTTCCCCAAACAGACTCTTACATCTCCGAAATTACTGCTTTTGAAATCTTAATTGGGGCGAGAAGCAGGCGGCAAGCTGAATCGGTAGACAGATTATTGGCGGTTTTTAAAAGATTACCGGTTACTCCAGATATTACCCAAACCGCCGCCTCGCTTTCTTTAAAATATCCTCAGATTTTTGATCGTAAAATAGCTCATACATTGTTCGATTCTTTTATTGCTGCGACTGGAATAGTAAAAGATTTAGAAATTATCACCCTGAATATTCGCTACTTTACTGTTCTTAAAGAGCCAGCCTTAAAAATTAGAATTTTAGACGAAAAAGCTAAAAAGTGGGTTTGAAACTTGCTTGGTTAGGTGATTTGTGGAATAATCAATTTAGCAGCAGCCAAATGAGAAATAAATTTGTAATTATCCTAATTTTGTTTTTATTAATTATTATTTTCGCTCTCCCAATTCCCCAATACAGAGGTCAAGTTCACTGTAAAATAGGTGGAAAATGTCCCCCATCTAATAGTTGGTACTTAACAAAACCAATCGGCTGGCAACTATCTGAGTGGCTGTATTGCCAATTAACCCAATGCCAAAAAGTAGAAGCAGAACCCGCTTAGTAGCGCAGTTTTTCCTTAAGAACACTGCTTAGCTTATTTACTTTGACTCTATCTTGTTTCATTGAATCACGATCCCGGATGGTGACGGTTTGGTCCTCAAGGGACTGGAAGTCTATCGTGGCGCAAAAAGGAGTTCCGATTTCGTCTTGACTGTAATAGCGCTTACCAATATTACCTCGGTCATCCCAGGCGATAAGTCCTAAGTCCGAAGTCTTAAGTTCTAAGTAAATTTTTTGTGCCAACTTCACCAATTCAGGTTTGTTGGCAAGTAAGGGAAAAACAGCTGCTTTGTAAGGGGTAAGTTCCGGTTTTAACTTTAATACCACCCGATCCCCATCCTCATGATACGCATCGATCAAAAAGGCCAGCATTGCTCGGCCGACACCAAGAGAAGGTTCGATTACGTAAGGAACAATTTTTTCTTTTGTCTCTTCATCGAAATAAGATAAATCCTTCCCGCTTTCTTTTGCATGCTGTTTGAGATCGTAATCTGTCCGGTTAGCAATTCCCTCAAGCTCTAACCAACCGGGTTTACCCTGAGCCTGGGCGAAGGGCCAGTCATATTCAATATCAACTGACCGAACAGCATAGTGGGCTCGTTCATCATCAGCGTGCTCTCTAAATCTTAGATTCTTTTTATCAATTCCGAGGCTAACAAACCAATTCATCCTCTCTTTTTGCCAATATTCGAAGTCTTTATCCGCCTGTTTTAGATAAGTAAAGTATTCTAGTTCCATCATTTCAAATTCGCGCACTCTAAATAAAAAGTTCCCAATGGTAATTTCGTTACGGAAACCTTTGCCAATCTGGGCGATTCCAAAAGGCAGCTTTACCCGCATTGTATCAACCACATTGCCAAAATTGACAAAAATCCCCTGGGCCGTCTCTGGCCGCAAGAACGTCTCGCTAGCTTCGTTTTCGACTGGTCCAATATGAGTTTTAAACATCAAATTGAACATCCGAGGCGGCGTCCAGTTACTCTTCCCACAATTTGGGCAAGTTAATCCTTTTACTGTTTGTTGAATCGCGTCTTCGCGATACCTTGTGTGACAATTTTTACACTCAATCAGGGGATCGGCGAAGCTATCAACATGACCGCTGGCGTGCCAGACTTGCTTGTTCATCAAAATAGCGCTATCTAACCCGACTACGTTGTCTCTTTCTTGGACGATATTTTTCCACCAAGCAGCCTTAATATTATTAGCAAGTTCAACACCTAAAGGTCCTAGGTCGTAAATTCCGCCGACTCCACCGTAAATCTCACTACCTTGAAAGATAAAACCCCGCCGTTTCGTCAGCGAAACAATTTTTTCCATCAACTTATTTTCTTCAGCCATAGGGATAAGTATATCTTGCAAAGATACGATTGCAAGATGTAATCTTGCGATTATATCTCGCTAGAGAAACGATGGCGAGGTGTAATCTTGCGATTATAATGCCTCCCTCCTAGCTTTTCAATTGCCGCCCTACCACTTTGTTAACAAACCGGGCGCTTTTTATTTCTTTCTCGAGTAGGTGTTCAAGATAAAATCTTAAGACCCCTTCGATCTCTTTATTTAAGTTCGCAGAAACAGCCAGCCTCTGGATCGTGTTCCAATCTTCTCTTTGTAAAAAACGCAAAGCGACAAGAGTATTTCGGGAGATCGGTTGGGCAAACAAGGTACTTCCCCGACAACTTTTTTCGACTACCCCACCTACCTCCGGAGAAAGGAAATTAGCGGAAGGGCCTAAAATTCGCCCACATCTAACGCATTTATCCAACTCTGGCTTGAACCCCAAACTCTCTAAAAATTTTACTTCAAATGCCCGTATAAAAAGTTTGATTTTTTCTAAATTATTCTCTTGATCAATCAAGCCCAGAACCTTACCAAAAAGCTCAAACCCATCTCTCCCACCTTGACCCTCGGCCAAAAATTCGTTGGTGATTTCGGCAAGGTAAAAGCCAAAACTAACTCTAGCTAAATCAGACTTCAAGTTCTTGAAGGCTTCGATGGATTCAGCTTCAGTAACAATATCGAAGGTTTTTCCTTTGGCCAGGTGCAACTTAACGTGGTTCAAAAGCTCTAAATTAGGGGCTTTTCGAGAGGAGATTTTCCGTACACCCTTGGCAATTGCGGTGAGTTTCCCCCGATACCGCAGAAGAAAAGTAACTAAACGATCCGCTTCACCAATATTGCTTCTTTTTAAAACTATTCCCTCCGCGCTATAAGTTCTAGACATTACACCTTAAATTCAATCTCAGTGTCTTTCTTAAGGTCAAATTCTTGGATCTTTTTACCGTTCACTCGGATGACCATGTGGGGATCAGTAGTACCTGGTTGCTTTTGAATCAAAAGTTTATAAATATCGCCTTTTTTGACTTTGAATGGCAGCTGGTAGGAAAAATAAGTCTCGCTGCTTTTAAGAGGGTAGGTGACAGAGAAACTCTCCCAAACCATCTTACCGATCTCTTTTTTCTCGGCAAAATCCTTCGAAACCTTTTTCTCGAGCAGCCTCGACCCTTCTGGCACATAAACCCTCATCCAATTTTGGTAATACGAATTTAGCCAACCATCAGCCTTTTCCGTGTTGCTTAAGGTCACTGCCACTTTCTTGGTTACTGTTCCGTCATTGGCAATTGTTATATCTTGATTGACCGAGGCCTTAATGTAGAGATTGCCTTTAAGGCCACCAAAATTAGCATTATTGACGTGAAGATAGTCGCCGTCAAAATCTTTAATCCGACCAGCATAGTTTAAATCCTCAGCCAAACTTTGGGCTCCTTGGTCGTGAAAATAAAACAAAACGTTTTTTGCTTCAGCTGCCGCTAGGAAGGTTTCCAAAATCTTGGGGAATTTATCCGGTGGAGCAGAAAATAGTTTTTCCAACATACTATCCATCAGATCGCCAATTATCGCCTTCCGATCAGTACTTTGAGAGTGAATCTTTTCCGCGTAAAGCTCTAGCTTATAAACAACATCTGGTATTTTGTATTTTTTATCGATTTCGGCTGAAAAAGTCTCCTTGTGCTTTTTTGTCTTAATTGGTCCCGTCACCTCTAAGAACTTCCGGACAAGCTCAGTATCAATCGCAATAATGCCATCGATTTTTGGCATATTTTTTATCCGCGTGTAAAAGCTTTCAAACTTCTCAGCGGAAAGTTTGAAATCGGGGGATAAGTTACTATCTCTAACGGTGAAAATTAGCGTATTAACATATTTCAAAACAGGTGGGGGCGGCTCGAAAGGGGTAAACTTTTTATCGAGCTCATAAATATCGTCACTTTCGATATCCAACAGCTTCCCATTTTTGACTCTTGCAATAGCATAGGCGGTAAGAAAACCACCGGTAGGACGAAGCTCTTTATCGTTTTGGAACCATAAAAGATACGTTTTTTCCTGCTGGTAACCAAGGGTTTGAGGAAGGGAATCTAAAGCATCTTTCAAAACTGGTAAATACTCCTCCGCTTTATTTAAACCTTCTTGGGCCGTCACCAAGGTTTCGTGGATTCTGTAACCTTTAACCGTAAAATTATCTGGGTATCTTTCTGGCCTAATCTGATCAACTTCGTTTTTTATTTCACCAAGCATCTTTTCTAGTTCAGTAGCCTTGGGTGAAAGACTAGGGAACACTTTTGTCACCAAAGCTTCTACCTTTTCCTCTGCTTTTAAATCACTCTTCGCTCCTTTAAAGCCTAAGATATCACTAAAAGGCAGGATCGAATCAATAACCATCTCTCCCGCTTGGGCACCCAAGATACCAGCCCTTAAAGCATGGGTCGCGTCGTTGTAATAACCGTTCACCAAAGGAAGTCTACCAACCAAATGTAGCTTCTCTAGATCTG
Organism: Candidatus Woykebacteria bacterium GWB1_45_5; assembly: GCA_001816645.1. Classification (GTDB taxonomy): domain Bacteria; phylum Patescibacteriota; class Microgenomatia; order Woykebacterales; family RBG-16-39-9b; genus GWB1-45-5. The sequence continues at coordinate 32,499 of MHCO01000038.1, read as the reverse complement.
TTTCGGTTTTTCGCAAACTAGAGTGTAGGCCAGAAACCTCTTCCTTAGCTTTAGCTATATCCTGCACCTCAATCGCTTTTTGGACTTTCTGCGAACCCTGAGAGACTAAATTCAAATCCGCAGACAAAGTCTTAACCTTTGGGTAAAAGTAAACGCTAGGGGCGGCAACTAAAATAAATAAAACCAGAAATGTGGTTAAAAATATTTTTAACCACTTACCCTTACGCTTTCCACGCACCAGCTTTTCACCATCAAGAGTGACGTGGGTGATTGGCATAAAGACTTAATTGCCCTCACCTTTAAAAACAGCAGGAATGGTTTTTAGTAAAATTTTAAAATCTAACAAAAACGACTCGCTTTCCGCATAACCCGCATCCAGCTTCACCCTTTCGGGAAAATCAATCGCGCTCCTACCGGAAACTTGCCACGGACCAGTGAGGCCTGGTTTTACGGTGAGAAGTTTATTAACAAGAGTTTTAGTCTCTGGAAAACGCTTTTGTTGCTCAGTCAGTTCATCAGTGTG
>MHCO01000038.1:6357-31943 GCA_001816645.1 Candidatus Woykebacteria bacterium GWB1_45_5 | reverse complement strand
TTTAAGAACATTGATTAGTTGCGGCAACTCATCCAGCGAAGTTTTTCTTAAAAACCTGCCTACCTCAGTAATCCTTGGGTCGGTGTCTGTTTTCACCTTAAAGCTATTTTTCTTATATTGTTTGTAGATCTTTTTAAATTTTGGGTCAGATCGCAAAAGATTGTGAGCCTCTTTTATCATCGAGCGAAATTTAAACATTCGAAAGATTTTACCTTCCTTCCCAACTCTTTCAGGGATATCAGCAAAGATTGGTCCATCCGATTCAAGCTTAATCGCAATGACGATAATTAAAAAAAGAGGCGCTGTAACAATTAGCCCGATCAGCGCGCCGGAAAAATCCATGACCCTTTTAATAAAGAAATACCACATAGAAAATTATACCACGCTCCGTAATCGAATGTTTTCGCATTCGCTTCAAAAATTTGGGTACTCTCGCATGCTGCGTCACCTTGTGCCTAATCACAGAAACTGGTGCTTTCTTTCATTAGTTAGCTTTTCGACAAGCTTTCTTACCTCCTGAGACTTCTCTTTTGGACATATCAAAAGCACATCCGGCGTATCAATAATTATCAAATCTTTTAAACCAAGCGTGGCGATCAGGCGACCGGTGCCGTGTATTAAGCAGCCTTCCGTGTCGACACCGATATGTTCGGGTGCTTCTTCTCCGAGCAACACGTTCCAGTCAGGCTCAGAAGATAAAATTGTGTGGAGAGTTGACCAATCTCCCACATCAAACCAGGAAAAGTCACCTGGCACCACCAGAACATTTTTTGATTTTTCTAAAATTGCGGTATCGATTGGTTCGGGAGGCAAAAGATACCAAGCTGACTCGATTTCTTTATGCGTAGCACCTTGCTTAACTTTTTCTAAAACCTTATAAAGATGGGGGGAATACCTTTCGATCGCGTCTAAGATCGCTTCTGCCTTATAAGTGTTCATGTTCGCATTCCAAAAGTATTCGCCAGATGAATAGTAAGCGTGGGCGGTGGTGTGATCGGGCTTTTCTTTAAACTCTTTAACTTTAAATACTGGGTTTTTCCGAATCCGGAAGGCTTCCTTACCGACATGAATATAACCCAGGCCAGTATGAGCATGGGTCGGGTGAATGCCGATGGTAACAATGTAATTACCATTGACGGCTGCTTTTTGCGAGACGGAAAGAACTTTTAAGAATTCCGCTTTTTCTTTGATGTAGTGGTCCGCCGCCAAGGTCGTGACTATTGCCTGCGGGTTTTTCCTAGCGATGTAGGCAGCCGCCAAACCAGCGGCAGCAGCGGTGTTTTTTGGCGAAGGTTCAATTAAAATATTTTCTGGTGGCAAATCTGGCACCTCTTTTTTAATCTCGGCGACAAATTCCCTGTTACTGACAACAAAAATATGGGGAAGGGGGAAAGCCCCAGTCACCCTAGCAACAGTCTCTTGAAAAAGGGTCTTACTGTCAACGAGTTTTAAAAATTGTTTTGGCGCACTCTTCCGAGATTTCGGCCAAAGTCTGGTACCGCCCCCACCAGCTAAAATTACAATGTAGTTTTCTGCTTTTGCCACGCTTCCTCCACAAAAAACTTAATTTTACGTTTAAATTCTTCTTTAGAGAATTTTTTAGCCTGCCGGATGCAGGCTTTGGAATCATACTTACCGGGATTAAATTTCGTAACTAGCTTAATTATAGCATCGCTCGTCTGCTTATCAAAAAATTCCCCCGTAACGCCTTCAACTACTGTCTCCAAAGCGCCGCCTCGCCGATAGGCAATTACTGGTCTGCCAGCTGCCATCGCTTCCACCGGCACAATCCCAAAATCTTCATAGGTAGGGAAAATCAAAGCCGTGCAGGATTGGAAAAGATGGGTCGCTTCTTCATCGCTCCTTCGGCCAAGAAGCTCAACATTACCTTTCGCGATCGATTTTAAATAATTAAACTGCGGTCCTTCCCCCACGATTTTTAACGGTAGTCCAAGCTTGTTAAAAGCCTCAACAACAATATCGACTTTTTTGTACCCCCCAAGTCTTGACACAACGAGATAAAAATTTTGTTTACTTGACACTTGATCCTTGCTTTTTGATTCTTCAAAAATACGTCCTCGTATACTTGATACTTTCGCGAACCGCGAGATATCCACTGGTGGGTAAATCACTACTGAATCCCGACCATAATGTTTCTTTATCCGAGCTTGAACCTCTTTGGAGATGGAAATAAAAAAATTTACTTTTTGAGCCGCGTTATAATCCAGCTTCCTTAGGACTTTTTTTACTGGTGGAACAACTAAGCTGTATAGGGGGCTTAAAACCTTGTCGAACGGCTTGCTGTAGTAACGAGTCAACTCGGTGTCGTAACCCCAAAGAAACCTGGGTGGGGTAAAAATGTAGCAAATGTGGATGGAGTCTTTTTTACCTCGGGCGAATTTCGATGCGTAAGAGGTGTCACTTAAGATTATATCGGCATCACCAACATTTTGGAGGCGGAAGGCAAGTGGGTAAATGGCAAAATAATGCTTTACTAAATAATTGCTGAACGGAAGCTTGGAAATTAAATTGGTTTTAATTAAAGATTTGTTTATCCCGAGCCAACCCTGCATTAGGTCTTTGTCATAAATAGAAGTGTAAATCGGCGCGTCCGGCCAAATCTCATTTAAAGACTGCAGTACTCGCTCTCCACCGCCATACTGATTGAAATAATCGTGAACAAGAGCAATCTTTGGTTGTTTCATAAGGATAATTATAGCACGCTCGTATTCTATGCCGTCCGCACTTCGTGCCGAAGCCGAATACTCCGCGTGCTGCGACCACTTTGTGGGCTAATCATCTTTGCTAATCGGAGGCTACGGACTTATAAACTTGAAGCGTCTGTTCGGCCAATTTTTTCCAAGAATATTTTTTCACTTGCTCAAACCCTTTCTTTATCAATTGAATTCTGAATTCCCTGCCCGCCGAAGCTTTAGCGGAGGAGGGTGCATTCTTAATTATTAATTCTATTTTTTCCGCGATCTCTTTCGGTTTTTTCGGATCGAAATACACTGCTGCATCACCATAAACTTCTTTAAACACCGGAATATTCGAACAAACTACCGGACAACCTGCTGCCATTGCCTCAATTCCTGGCAGGCCAAAACCTTCGGAAAGTGAGGGGAAAACGAAACACTCTGCCAATTTATAAAGAATTGCCAAATCTTCGTTTGGTACAAAACCAGCGGCGATCAAGCGGTTGTCGACACCGATCTTTTTTGCCTTCTCAATCAATCTTTCTACAAAAACATTACGGTCGCCAACATAAACCAAATAAATCTTTTTATTAAGTGATGGTAATGCAAGTAAAAGATTTTCTAGATTTTTGTAGGGAAAGGCGTTACCAACATAAAGGATAAATGATTTTTTGATTCCGTAGGTAGCTAAAACTTGCCGAGCCCGTCCTTCAGGGACTTCTTGCTTACCAGCTTGAACAAACAGCTCGTCCGCTGCTTCGGGGGTGACGACAATTTTTTCGCCGGGTAATCCAAAACTGTTAACCAATTTCTTTTTCACAAAATTGGAAGGGGTAAATATTTTCTTCGCCCTCCTTACCGCCTGACGAATCGTCACTTCGTAGCCAAAATGTTTCAAATAATATATCGGTAAGCTTCGCGTCGTCGCTGAAGCGCCTTTGAACTCGCTTTTGATGACGTCGTGAATCGTCACCACAAATTTCCCAGGATAAAGGAGTGGGATGTTGAAATGAGGAAAATGAACCAAATCCAGCTTCAGTCTCATCAAAACTGCCGGAAGTAGTAGTTGTTCCTTAAGAGAATACCACCAAGCTTCGGCTATAACTTTTTTGAAGTTGACAGCAGTTGGATTAAAAAGATGGAAGTTATCTTTTCTCAAGAAAACAAAATACTCATTTTGATTGTCTAACTTTTGGAGATTTTCCAGAAGTTTCTCGATGTATCTACCGATACCTGTACCTTCTGGGCCATAATTTCGAGCGTCAAGACCAATCCTCACTTATCAACCCCTTCCGTGATAACCTTTTTATAGAGACCTAAGGTTTCGATGGCCAACTTTCGCCAAGAATATTTACCCGCTTGCTCCAGACCCTTATTGATAAGGTCTTTTCTTAAATCTGACCCGTTTATAACTAAGTTGATTTTGTTAGTCAAATCACTAGCTGAATTAGGATCAAAATATAAAGCGGCCTCGTTGTAAACTTCCTTGAACACGTCAATGTCTGAGCAAACCACTGGGCATCTACTAGCCATTGCTTCCACCCCGGGCAAACCAAAACCCTCGGAAAGTGATGGAAAAACAAGACAAGCTGCTAATTTGTATAAAGCGGCTAGGTGTTCGTTTGGTACAAAGCCAGTAGTAATTAATCGATTCCCAACACCAAGTTCCTTTGCTTGCGCAGCTAGTTTATCCACAAAAACATTCCGCGAAGACGTGTAAACAAAACTAATTTTTTTATCAAGTAGTTTTAGTGCTCTCAAAACAATCACCAAATTCTTATAAGGAAAGGCATTACCAACATAAATAACAAACGGCTGTTGGATGTGATAACGATTAGCAACCTCTTTGACTTCTTCAGTGTTGATTGTTTTTTCATTATCAACAAATAGTTCGTCCGGACCCGCGTAAATAGTCTTGATTTTTTTATCATCCACTTTAAACCAGCTGATCAATTTGTTCTTCGTGCTTTCCGATCCGGCAATAATTTTAAGCGAGTTTTTAATCGCCCGCTTAAGCACCAGGTTATAGATAGTTTGCTTAGTCAGATAGACCGCTGGGTTTTTTATGTTCGACGCCTGTTTGCCAAACTCGGTCTTAGTTAAATCATAAATGGTGACAATGAATTTACCGGCCCAAAAAAATGGGATGTTGTAATGGGCAAAATGAGTCAAATCTGGCTTTATTTTTGCCAAAGTAATTGGTAGAAGTACCTGCTCTTTTAGTGAATACCAACGGGCGTCGGCTAAGACTTTTTTGAAATTTGGCGCGGTTGGTTTATATAAGTGAAAATTTTCTTTTCTAAGAAAAATAAAATATTCGGTTTCTTTATCAAGCTGCTCTAAATACTCAAGGAGCTTTTCGACGTATTTTCCGAGCCCCGCTCCTTCCGGTCCATAAAACCTAGCATCAATTACGACTTTCATATTCAATGTCGGCTTTAACCATCATTTCTATTAATTTCTCAAGGCTTACCTTTGGTCTCCAACCAAGTAACTTTCTAGCTTTGGTGGAGTCTGCTACTAATTTATCCACCTCTGCCGGTCTAAGTAATTTTTGGTCAACCACCACATACTCTTCCCAATTTTCAATTCCAACTACTTTAAATGCCTTTTTCACCAAATCTCTAACTGAATGGCTTTTACCTGTACCAACAACGAAATCGTCTGGTTTCTTTTGTTGCAGCATCAACCACATAGCCTGCACATAGTCACCAGCAAACCCCCAATCGCGATGTGCGTATAAATTACCTAAATGTAGATCTTTTTGTTTGCCTAGATAAATCTTAGCAACCCCGTTACTTATTTTTCTTGTAACAAATTCTAACCCCCGCCTTGGTGATTCGTGATTAAACAAAATTCCTGAGACAGCAAATATATCGTAGCTTTCCCGGTAGTTTACGGCGATCCAATGTCCATAAACTTTAGCAATTCCGTAAGGACTTCTGGGGTAAAAGGGGGTATTTTCATTTTGGGGAGTCTCTTTTACATTACCAAACATCTCTGAGGAAGAAGCCTGATAAAATTTTGTATTAGGTTTGGCAAGTCTGATTGCTTCCAACACTCTAGTTACCCCAAGGGCAGTAAATTCGCCAGTAAGAACTGGTTGCGACCAGGAAGTAGGAACAAAAGATTGAGCCGCTAAATTGTAAACCTCATCTGGCTGAGCTTCAAAAACAGCGTTTGTCAGAGAGTGTTGGTCAAGAAGATCGGCTTGGATAAGTTCTAGCTTCCCAATGAGGTGCTGAATCCGGCCAAAATTCATTGTGGAGGTACGCCTAGTGATACCGTAAACTTTGTAGCCCTTTCCTAGAAGAAACTCTGCTAAGTAGGAGCCGTCCTGACCAGTAATACCAGTTATTAGTGCTACTTTCTGTTTTTTGGTTTTAGGCATTTTCCCTCCAATAATTTAAAACATCCTTTAGCGTCTGCTCAATCTTAATTTTTGGCTGCCAACCTGTTAATTCTTTAAATTTTGAAGCATCAATAATTAGTTTTGGAACATCTAGGGGCCTTATTCTTGCTGGATCTTTTTTAATCTTTAACTTAACTTTTGAAAGACTTACCAGTCTATTCAAAACCTCCCGAATCGCTAGACCAAAACCAGATCCTAAATTGTATACCTCACCAGGCTTTCCCTGCAAAACCGCTAAGAGGTAAGCTTTTATCATATCACGAACATCCGTAAAATCACGGACGACTTCTAAGTTACCGACTTTAATTACTGGACGTTGCTTGCCTTTTTCTGCATCGGCTACTTGTTTAGCAAAAGACGAGATGACAAAATCAGTCCTTTGGCCTGGTCCGATTTGGTTACCGGGACGAACACGAATAGTATTAAGTTTATAGGCTAGGTGATACTGAAGTCCTAAAAAATCTTGGGCCACCTTTGATACGGCGTAGGGGTTTACAGGCCTCAAAGGAGCATCTTCTTTAACCGGGTTGTCCCTCTCTTGAACCAAACCATATTCATCAGCTGATCCCACTATTAAAGTCCTTGAATCTGTTTTACCCACCTTCCTTAACGCTTCCAAAAGGTTTATTGTTATCTGGACATTATTAATAACAACTTTCGTCGGATCTTCAAAACTTTCTGCTGGACTAGTAAATGCTGCTAGATGAAAGGTAAGATCAGGTTTACTTTTTTTTACTAAATTGTACACAAACTCTCCACTCAAGAGATCTCCACTAAATATTTCTATCCGATTTCCAAAATTTAGAGTGTTCTCGCTTCTATCTTTAACCGTACCTGTCACCCTAAACTTTTTTTCCAATAAAAATTCGGCCAGATGGGGGCCGACAAAACCAGATATACCAGTAACCAAGACTTTCATAGATCCAAGAATTTTAACACAAATAAAATAAATCTAACATTTAAATTTACTTGATCGCTTGCTACGACCACTAGAATGGCTTATGCAATTCTCACGTCCTCAATCTAATTTTCTCCTTTACTACTAGTAAAAGCGCTGGCAGGAAACTTATGTAAATAAATGGTTCTAAAATTAGTTGTTCCAACCTTGATTTATGCTTCTTGAAATAGTAACGTAAGCTTTTGTTCCAAATGGCTTGTCGTTTCAGGGGATTTATCTTTTTTATCGAGGTGGACCTTAGGTGTTTAACCTGCGCCTTTGGGTAGTAAATTATTTTAAATCCAGCCTCTTTAGCTCTTTTTTCTAAATCGGTTTCCTCAAACCATAAAAAGAAATTTTCATCAAATGCCCCGACTTTTTCAAAGACTTCTTTTCTAACCAATAAAGCTGATCCCATCAAATGGGGCGCCTCCTGCGTTTTATTATAATCGTAATTCGGATAAACCAAATTCCTAAACCAAGGTAGCCGATGTAACCTTAGTAGAATCAAGATCTGATCTAATAAACCAGGAAAAGGTGTCATTTCTCTTTGGAGGCTCCCGTCAGGATTTAAGAGCTTCGGTCCCAAAATCCCAACGTCTTTATTCTTTTCCATAAACTTAATCATCTCGGCCAACGCAGCACCAACCAATTGGGCATCAGGATTTAGCAAAAACACAAATTCGCTTATTACTTTCTTCAAGACAACATTGTTAGCTGTCGCAAAACCCAAATTGGACTTATTTTTAATTAGCTTTACCTGGGGGTATTCTTTTACTTTGCTGACTGTATCATCCGAAGAATTATTATCGACCACCCACACTTCAACCTTTAGCTTTTCTAACCTTTTTAAACATCCATCTATCGTCCCTGACGAATTCCAAGTCACTATAATAAAAGTAATTTTATCCATCATTGATCCTATAATCAGGGTGTATTAATGAAAGGTTTCTATTATAAAACGGGTCACCAGCCCCCAATACTTTTTTCCATTTTTTAGCAAAATGGTTTATTTCTTTCCTGAATTGATTTAGCTTTTCGCCCGAATACTCACGCCCCCTGGTTACGGACTCCCAGTGGTAAAGTTCAGCATACGGAGTCACCACTACATAGTAACCCTTCTCTCCTACCTTTAGGCAGAAGTCAATATCATTAAAGGCGATTTTTAAATTCTCATCAAAACCACTAACTTGTTCAAAGACTTTCCTCTTCACAAGCATAGCCGCTGCCGAGACCGCCGAAACATCTCTAATTGTCACTAAATTCCCCCAGTAGCCTGGGTGTTCTCTCGGATAACCTTGAAAGACACTTCCGGCTATACCGCCTAACCCAACCACTACCCCGAAATTCTGGGCAGTTCCGTTGGGAAAAAGAAGCTTTGGCGCAACAACCCCTACTTTTTCGTCTTGAACAATCTCAAGCATTGATTCAAGCCAATCGGAAGTTATTACCTGTGTATCGTTATTTAAAAATAAAATATAAGGGTTTTTAGTTTTTGCTACAGCAAAATTATTAATCGCCGAGAAATCGAATGGTTTTTCATAATTTAAAATCTTTATTTTTTTATTTTTAGAAAGTTGGCGTAAATAATTTAAAGTGTCTAGCCTCTGACTTTGGTTGTTGACGATTATTATTTCGAAATTTTTATAGCTGCTTTTAAAAATTGAATCGACGCATCTTTCTAAATAGTCTTTTTTATCTTGAGTCGGAATAATAATTGATATTTCTGGTTCTTTTAGAAGCCTTCGTCTTACCCGATAAATTCCTGGGTAAGGGGTTTCCTCTACTACTCCAGCAATTTTATTCTCCCTTAAATAAGACTCTAGGACCTTTTTACCGGATTCTTGCGCGTAGCCTTTTTCAAAAAAACCAGCCGCCGTCGAACCTTTAGTTCTCCGCCAACTGTAAAGCACCTTTGGTATATGTAAAATATTTTTAGCCTGTCCTGTTGCCCGAAGATAAAGATCATAATCCTGGGCTCCATCAAAACCTTCCCGAAAACCACCGACATTTTTGAACAATTCCCTACTCATAACTGTGAGGTGGTTTATATAATTGAACGAGGTCAACAAATGGGGTGACCAGTCAGGTTTAAAAAACGGATCAAAACGCTTTCCATTAGCAACCTTATCCTCGTCCGAATAAATAAAATCTGCCTCCTGTTTATTTAATCCGGCGGCTACTTCAAAAAGAGCAGATGGCCGCAGTAAATCATCATGATCTAAAAACGCTATGTAATCGCCACCAGCTATATTAGCTGCTTTGTTGAAGTTTTCGGCAATTCCCAAATTTTTATCCAGCGATTTAAATTTTATTCTTTTATCCTGAACAGCTAAATCTTTGATAAATTTTTTTATTTTAATGTCGCTAGAGCCATCAACTAAACACCATTCCCAGTTACCATAAGTTTGGCTTATGGCTGACTCAAAAGTCTCTTTAAATATTTCTGGTGAAACATTAAACGTAGCGGTGATGATGCTAAAGAGAGGTTTTTTTGCTAAATTGTTTGCTTTTCTCATTTGTTCCTTCAACCCTAAGTGGGAAGGCTCATTCTTTTTTATCCAATTTAAATACAGATTTCTTTCGCCGGGAGATCTTTTTTTAAAAAAATAATAGGTACGGGTTAAAAGCCCTTTTAAACCCTGCACCCTCCAGACAAATATTGCTTTCTTCAAATATAACCACATAGTTAATAAGGTAAGGCAACTATTAGTTTATTCTCATTATATGGGGTTCGTAAAGATTGATGGTTTAAAAAGTGCTTAAGTGAGCTTACTTAAGTATTCCCTGGAAGCCTGCTGCCAATCCCGAAGCACTACCCCAACTTTTTTGGCCCTTGTATTGGCTAGGACAGAATATTTTGGTGGTTTTGAAGGTCTGGAAAAACTGCCCAGCTTAATCGGTTCAACTGATACATTTAATTTCTTCTCCTTAACAATCTGTTTAGCCCAATCATACCTTGATGTCTGCCCCTCATTAACCAGGTGGAAAATCCCTAAAGCATTCTTTTTAACGAGTTCCCTGACTCCTTTCGCTAAATCCGGGGCATAGGTTGGTGTAGCAACCTCATCACTCGTAACCTTCAAAAAACCCTGCTCCTTAGCTTTCCTTAGAATTTTGTTCGGAAAATTATTTTCCGATGCCGGGCCGTAGAGCCAAGAAGAGCGAGCAATTAGACAATTTTTTCCTAAGATTGCTTGACAATATTTTTCACCGGCCAGTTTAGATTTTCCGTAAGAATTGATCGGATTAGGCTTATCCTCTTCTCGGTAAGGTGTTTTCTTTTCGCCGTCAAAAACTTCGTTCGTAGAAATGTAAACAAAGATCGGTCGATAGTCCACAGTCAACTGACCACCGTGGTCCGTAGTCTGTCGTCCTTGGACTTTTCTAAATGCTTCGCAGATATTTCTCGTTCCATCGCCGTTGACTCTCATCGCTCCTTCTGGGTTTTCCACTGCCGCATCAACATTAGTCCAAGCCGCGCAGTGGATAACCAAAACTGGTTTTTCTTTATTAATTACTTGTTTAACTTGGCTTTTGTTGGTTATATCAAGATTATTGGTGTCGCTAGCAATCACAGCCCAGTCTTTTTCAAATACTCTGACAATCTCCTGCCCCAGCTGTCCATTTGCTCCGGTTACTAGTATTTTCTTTTTACCGCTGGACATATTGTTGTTCGTAGTACTTTAAGTATTCCTTATTTTTAACGCGACGCCACCAACGTTGATTTTCTTTAAACCAACTAACCGTGAGTCTTAGAGCATCGTCAAATGAATATTTTGGTTTGAATCCGAGTTTCTTAATTTCCGCCGCATCCAAAGCGTACCTTCGATCGTGACCAGGACGATCTTTCACAAATTCTAGCAAAGAAGCGTCTTTCCCTAGAATCTTTAAGATTTTTTTGGCGATCTCGATATTAGGGTATTCATTATCAGCCGAAACTAAATACGTTGCTCCTTCTTTACCCTTTTTTAAGGCTAATTCGCAGGCTCGGGTGTGATCTTCAACAAAGAGCCAATCCCGGACATAGAGGCCGTCGCCATAAATTGGGATTTTTTTATTTTCAAAAGCATTAGTGATTGTTAAAGGAATAAACTTTTCAGGAAAATGATACGGACCAAAATTGTTCGATGAGTTAGTAATTGTGACGGGTAAGCCGTAGGTTGTGAAATAAGCTCTAACCAGGTGATCGGCGGCTGCCTTTGAAGCAGCATAAGGACTCCTTGGATTATATGGCGAATCGGCCTTAAATTTTTCTTTTGATTTTAGAGGTAGCGCACCAAAGACCTCGTCAGTTGACACGTGATGAAATCTTCTTACCTTGTTTTTCAAAACCGCTTCCAATAATACCTGGGTACCTAAGATGTTTGTTTTAATAAATGGGCTTGGATCTAAAATCGAGCGGTCGACGTGAGATTCGGCAGCGAAATGAACTACAATATTGGCGCCTTTTATCACCTTGTTTACCAATTCGCCGTCGCAAATATCACCCTTAATGAATTTATAGTTAGAACGATCCTCAATATCCCTAAGATTTTCCAAATTCCCGGCGTAGGTCAGTTTATCCAAAACCAACACCTGATCCCTAGGGTACCTTTTCACCCAATATCGGACGAAGTCGCTTCCCATGAAACCCGCGCCGCCCGTCACAAGTAGTCTCATATTATTTGACAACACCCCTCTCCAACTCTTCTTTGGTATATTCTACTTGCTCGTCCTTAAGATTTGGGTCATAAGGGGGGTCGGGATAGTTTATTAGCCACGCTTCTTCTTCTCCAATATTTACTAAACCGGTGGCAGTGTTGTTTGGAATAAATAATCTAGAGGGTTGAGAGGAATCCAAAATATGTTCCTCAAGCTCATACTTCACTTTACCATTTAGCCTCCTCGGTTTGTAAAGAATTATTTTCATCTTACCCTTAATACAAACATATCTTGCCGCTCGAACACGGTGGAGATGATAACCTTTAAAGGCACCAGGCTTCGCTGCCGAAAGATAGACAACTGTCTTTTCCCCTTCTTTGAAAAGCTCTTGTAAAAAACCGTTTTCGCGGCCTTCCAAATCAAGGGTTTTTACCTTTTTTACGCTTTCAATTTTTATTTCTTTAATCATCAAAGTTAGTTAGGTTTTTTTCTTTTTTACCCAATATTTTTCTAGCCCAATAAACGCCTGTCCGATAAAGGCTTTCAGCAGTTCCGGCATCCGACCAAAAACCGCGCAAAACCGACCAATCCAACTTGCCGGCCTTTAGATAAAGGTTGTTAACATCGGTAATCTCTAGCTGACCCCGCCTCGATGGTTTAATTTTCCGGATGTATCCGAAAACTTTATTATCATAAACATAAAGACCAGTGACCGCGTAGTTGCTTTTTGGATCTTTTGGCTTTTCTTCAATTTTAATAATTTTTTTGCCACTCTTGTCAAAAACCGGCACACCAAAGCGGCGTGGGTCTGGTACCTCTTTCAGGAAAATCAATGCTCCCCCTTTAAAATTTTTAACCTCTTTCGAAATATTAGCGTCAGTACAGTTATCGCCCAAAATTACCGTAATCCCCTCACCGTCGGCGAAGTCCTCGCAAAGCCGCAAAGCGTCGGCGATCCCACCTTCCCCATCTTCCTGATAGGCGTACTCCAGATGCTCGACACCAAAATCTTCACCGTTTTGAAGCACTCGGATAAAATCTCCAGCATATGGGCCACCAGTCACCACCATAATATTTTTGATATCGGCCCGGACCAAGGTCTGAATTGGATAATAAACCATCGGTTGATCAAAAACCGGAAGAAGATGTTTATTTGTGGCATGGGTTAGTGGATAAAGTCTGGTTCCTAAACCCCCTGCTAATATTACACCTTTCATAAAGCCAATTTTACCACACAAACGAAAGGATCGACAAAATCATCCAAACAGCTCCCTTGCTTTTTGTTTGCTTCTACGTTATAGTAAATTTACAAAAATGGCGGAAGTTAGAAATAAAAACAAACCTATTAGTCCTCTTTTTATTGATACCAGCGACCCAGAAGTAATCGAAACTTTTCTGAAGATGGGTGTCATAAGTGGCGTGACCACAAATCCCACGATCATGTTTAAGGAAAAGTTTGCCACCAATGAAGTAGAGGTCAAGAAACACTCTTTAAGACTCGCGAAATTAATTGATCCCTTTCCGATAAGCCTGGAGGTAACGAGCAATGACCCCAAGGAGATGATCAGTCAAGCCAAAGAGCTGGCTGGTTGGGCAAGAAATGTGGTCGTAAAAGTACCAGTGCACGGACCAGCGGGTGAGCTTTATTATCTTGAGGTTATCAATAAACTTGCGGTGGCCGGTGTAAAGATCAACTGCACCGCGATTATGTCTCCGATCCAAGGGCTGATGGCCGCTTTAGCCGGAGCAACCTACGTCTCCTTATTCGGCGGCCGAGTTGCCAACATCGGCCATGATGCCTCTTTCGAGTTTAGAAAATTGCGGGATCTACTTGATTTACATGCCCCGGAAGCCAAAATCATCGCCGCCTCCAGCCGAGAAGCCTACAACATCACCGAATGGCTCTTGGCCGGATGCGACATCATCACCGTAGTTCCAGATCTGATGAAAGTATTTTTGATTCATCCTTACACAAAAGAAACTGTCCAGATGTTTTTAGACGATGGTGCAAAACTCAAAGGCAAGTAGCCTCCCCGATTATACTCTTCGAGAAAGAGCAACAATTATCACCCAAAGTCCAATGCGAATTGTTCTAGGCGGCGGTGGGACTGATGTGCTTTGGTATTCCAAATTAAAGGGCGGCGCTTGGATCTCCGGAGCAATCAACAAATATGTTTTTGTCTTTCTAAATAAAACCGAGGATCCAAAATTGATCAAAGCCTCTCATGGCTTTGAGGCTATTATGACTTATGACTACCGAAAGATCGCCAACCCAATTATCCGCGAGGCCCTCAAACTAACCGATATCAAAAGAGGAATTGAACTAAGCACAGCCGCTGACGCCTCGGCAAGAAGCGGTCTGGGCGGCTCGGGGGCTTTTGAAGTGAGTTTACTAAATGCCCTCCACACTTATAAACGAGAGCATGTATCGCCATTAGTTTTAGCCAAAGAAGCCTGTGTAATCGAGATCGATAAAATGAAACACCCAATCGGACCGAATGATCAATATATCGCCGCTCTGGGAGGCATAAATTACTTCGAAATTGATAAAAAAGGGGAGGTATTTATCGAACCTTTAAACTTGCACCTGCACACAATTGCTAAGCTAGAAAGCAATCTTCTCTACTTTCGGACCGGAATGCAAAGAGACGCATCCTCTGTTCTTGCCGATCAAAAGAAAAAAGCGGAAAGTAAAAAAACCAAAGTTTCCGACGTAGTCATCAAGGCGTTGGACGAGATCAAGGATTTGGGCCAGTACGCCAAGAAACTACTGCTAAAAAAACATATTGATGATTTTGGCAAAACTTTCCACACTCATTGGTTGATTAAAAAGAAGCTTTCTGATAAAGTGAGCACGAGCAAAATTGATGAATGGTACGAGGAGGCAATCAAAGCCGGCGCGCTTGGTGGAAAGATAATCGGCGCCGGTGGCGGTGGTTGGTTGGTTTTTTATGTCCCAACAGGCCAGGCAACATTCCGCGCTCGGATGGCGAAATTGGGACTGGAAGAGCGAAGAGTCCGCTTTGACTGGGAAGGGACTAAAGTTTTAATCAATCTGTCCTAAAAGCTTATGTTGAAATCATATTACACTCAAGAATATCTAGAAGGGGCTAAATCGGTAATCGAAAAATTATCGGTTGAAGACATCGATAAAACTATTGAACTACTTTTGGAGGTCAAGAAAAAAGGCGGTCGTCTTTTTCTTCTAGGCGTCGGTGGCAGCGCGGGCAATTGCTCGCACGCTGTTAATGATTTTCGGAAAATTGCTGGAATCGAAGCTTATACTCCAATTGATAATGTCTCCGAACTTACCGCCAGAACCAATGATGATGGCTGGGACTCGGTCTTTGTCGAGTGGCTAAAAGGAAGCAACTTAACCAAAAATGATGCTGTGATGGTCCTTTCGGTTGGCGGCGGCAATAAAGAAAAAAACATCAGCGCAAATATTGTCTCGGCCCTAGATTATGCCAAGAAGATTGGTGCGACAATCCTTGGAATTGTTAGCCGTGAGGGTGGTCATACAAAAAAGCTCGCCGATGTTTGCATCATGGTCCCGGTAGTTTCGGACAAAATGATTACCCCCTTTGCCGAAGGATTTCAGACCGTCATCTGGCACGGCATCGTCAACTACCCCGGCTTTAAGGAAGATAAAATTTAGATCCTTATCAAACCCTTTTTAAAATCTTCATTGGCTTTTCCCAGCTTTTCTTTATTTCCAATATCAACAAAATAACCTTCCATTGGAAAAGCTAAAACTTTTTTTCCATCACTTAACAATCTAGGGAAAACATCTTTTCCAAAATCCACCAGCATACCTTCATCTATGTAATCAAAAATCCCTGGCTCAAAGACGTAGAGAGCAGAATTTGCCCAAACAAAGTTCTCCTTTATATCCTCTGGCCTTGGCCTCTCCTTGAATTCTTTAATTCGACCGCTCGAGTCAAAAATAATCATACTCTTTGGATCTGGACCAAAACGTTTATAAACACAAATCGTCGCGAAAGACCCTTTTTCTTTGTGAAAATTCCACATCTTCCAGACATCTACAACTCTTATACTGTCTCCATAAGTGACGATGAAGGTATCGCTCACTTTATCCTTGGCCAAAGTTATTGCTCCGGCAGTACCTAAAGGCTGTGTTGGATCTTCGTAGGTATAGTCGATATCAACCCCGAATTTTTTCCCATCGCCAAAATAGAAGGTGATTGTTTCTGGTAGATAACAGAGTGCAAAAATGAAATCTTTAAATCCGTATTTTTTGAAAAGATCCAAATTGTACTCTAAGATTGGTTTGCCGCCGACTTTGACCATCGGCTTGGCTGTTTTTTCGGTAAGGGGTCGCAACCTTTCTCCCTTTCCTCCAGCGACAATTATTACCTTTGGTTTTTTCATTCAACCACCGTTTATTCTCTAATAATCGAAATTATTTCTTTTGGTTTTTTGACAATAAAATCTGGTTTTACGCCTTTTAACTTGTCTTCGATTATCGACAAATAAGCTGATTCCAAAAGATTAGCAATTAAAATTGTTTTTGTGCCGGCCTTGTCGCCCGCCAAAATATCATTCACTCCATCTCCGATGGCCCAGCTTTTTGAAAGATCAATGTTAAATTCTTCTTCAGCATCCTTGAAGAACTTGATTCCTGGTTTGCGACAGTTGCATTTCTTTCGATACTCTTCAATTTGAGCGAATGGGTGATGAAAGCAGTAGTACTCTTTTTCCAGTTTAACTCCACCCTTCTCTAGTTCTTCATTAAATTTTCGTCTTATTTTTTCGAAATTTTGTTCCGTCAGCTTTTTTATCCCTATTCCTGGTTGATTTGAGATTAAAACCAACAAATAACCTAGCGACTTTAACTGCTTTAATACATCAATACTCCCAGGGGATAATCTAACCTCATTCGGCCTGCTTGGAGAATCAATAATTTCAGTCTCTTCGTTGTAAACCATCTCCAGGATGGTCCCGTCACGATCGAAAAAAACCGCTTTGTTTTTCATAACACCGCTTTTACAAATAAAACTCGTGGAGACTAAAATTGACTTGCTCCAAAATTTCACCTATTCTATAATAAAACCGTGCCCTTTTCCAGCGGGGCATATTTTGGATTGGATACTATTTCATTGGAAAACACTCATCCAAACGCCATCAAAAATTGCAGAATTTGTAGAAGCCCAGTAAAAGTATTACACCCTTTTAAAAAGGGGTTTTCGATTTACCATTGCCAAAAATGCAACACTGATCTAATGTACCCAATTCCAACTTTTAAAGATATAGAAAGTTCAACTGATTCAGCCTACTTCGAGGCTTTTAATGATCCCTCCGTACGAAATTTTAAAGTTCTTGACTTGGAGAGGGCACTAAGCTACATACAACCAGCAGATGTTCGCTCTTATTTGGATGTCGGTTGCGCTAAAGGATTTCTGGTGGGCCATCTATTAAAGCAAAAAATAGACGCCTACGGAATAGAATTGTTTAGCGATATAGCAAAGCAAGCACAAGACATGGTTGGCAGAAATAGAATAATTAACGACGGATTTGAAACGTATAGTTTCAATAAAAAGTTTGATTTGATTACTATGTTCGATTTTATCGAACACGTAAAAGATCCTTCACAGACCTTAAAGAAGGCAAAAAGTATCTTAACTCCGTCTGGAACTATCTTAATTATCACGCCCAATATTGATTCATGGAAAAGAAGGGTATTTAAGCAGTATTGGACCGCTTACCATATTGAACACATTCACTGTTTCTCTGGCAAATCAATGGAACTCTTAGCTAAAAAAGCTGGGCTACAGTATTTAAAATTTATACCGTTTCAAAAAACCGTAAACCTACATTATTTTGTTAGACAATTGGGTCACAAGTTTGCTTTTTTAGCTTTTTCAAGAATACTAACAAAAATTAAATATATTAACTTCAACTTTAAAATCAGTGATGATTCCATGCTAGTTGTATTGAAAAATGAAAAGTAAGCCTGTTTTATCAATTATTATTCCTATCTTCAACGAATCAGCCACTGCCTTTCAAGCTCTTGAAAGAGTCCATAGATATAAAAATGATAAATTTGGCAAGGAAATAATTATTGTAGAAAGTAATAGCACAGATGGGACAAAAGAAATAGTTCGAGACTTCTGCAAGAAGAATAAAATAGAAAAAGTCTATTATCAAGATAAACCTTCTGGAAAAAGTTCAGCTGTAAGACTTGGCCTTGAACACGCGACCGGCGATTTTATTCTTATACAAGATGCAGATTTAGAATATGACGTATCCGATTATGAATCTTTAGTAAAACCTCTTATTGATGGTAAGTCAGACTTCGTTCTTGGTTCCAGAAACTTAGGAATATATGGCAGACAAAAATGGAGAGTAAGAGATTTTGGTGAGGGAGAAAAGTTATATGCGGAGATATTAAATATTGGAGGTGTTGTAATACACAATTTTTTCAATCTCTTATACTGGATTAAAATAACTGACGCGACTACAATGTTTAAAGTGGTCAGGAAATCGTTAATCGGCAGATTAAAACTTACGGAAGAATACTTTGGGCTGGATTGGGAATTAGTATGTAAACTGATTAGATTAGGTTACAAACCTTATGAGGTCCCGGTAAAATTCAAAGCAAGAGGAAATAAGCATGGTAAGAAAATAAAAATTTTTAGAGACGGGATGAACGCTCTACGTATTATTATTAAGTATAGATTTACACCATTAGAAAGTTTTGTAAAAAAATGAAGTATTTAGTCACTGGTGGAGCAGGATTCATCGGCAGCCACGTCGCAGATGAATTAATAAAGCGCGGTGGTCAAGTTGTCGTCTATGACAACTTTTCCACTGGAAAAGAATTGTTCGTCCAACACCACCAAGAAAATCCAAATTTCAAACTCGTTCAGGGCGACGTGTTAGATAAAGATTTATTAAATAAATCCTTGCGAGAAGTTGACTTTGTTTTTCATTTTGCAGCTCATGCTGATGTAAGAAGTGGTTTTGAAAATCACGAGATCGATCATGTCCAAAACCTAGAAGCCACTCAAAATGTTTTAGAAACAATGTTAAAAAACGGTATAAAAAACATAGCTTTTCCTTCCACCTCTTCTGTTTATGGAGATGCGACGGTGCATCCAACACCGGAAGATTCCCCTTTTCAACCAACCTCGCTTTACGGAGCAACCAAAGCTGCTGCGGAAAGTTATATCCACACCTACGCTGGTTACTACGATTGGAAAGCTTACATTTTTCGCTTTGTCTCTTGGATAGGAGAAAGATACACCCACGGGATTATTTACGACTTAATGAAAAAACTTAAAGAAAATCCCAAACAACTGGAACTTCTTTCTGACGGCACGCCCAAAAAATCCTCTCTTTATGTGAAAGACGGCATAGATGCAATTTTTACTATTATTGAAAAGGCCAAAGAACAGATAAACATCTATAATTTGGGCCACACCGAGATTTTGACTGTAGACCAGACGGTTAATATTATTTTAGACGAATTGGAAGTTAAGTTAGAAAAGAAGTATCTCGGAGGAAAAATAGGCTGGAAGGGTGATAATTATTTCGTTCATTTATCAACGGGAAAATTAGATAAGTTTGGCTGGCAACCAAAAACTTCAATCGAAGAAGGAATAAGAAAAACAATAAGGTATCTTAAAGAAAATCCGCAATTACTAAAATAAATGATCAAAACTTTAGGCTTAAAAACTTATTATTTTATTAATCGCAATGAACAGTTAAGGCAACCTCTCACCTATTTAATTATTGGAGGCACCTGCGCGGTTCTAGACATTATTATCCTGTACATTTTAGTTGAGTTTTTAAAAATCTGGTATTTATTGGCCGCCGCAATAGCATTTATTTTGATCGTTACCTTAGGATTTTTTCTCCAAAAAAGGTTTACTTTTAGGCATAAAGGGGGAAAGAACGAATTACGTTATTTGGTTTTTCTTTTTATAACGGGTTCCGGGGTAGTCTGGGAAATATCTTTTCTCTACATATTCGTTGAGTTTCTGAACTTATGGTATTTAGAAGCAGCAGTTATCACTAAATTCATAGTTTTTTCCTGGAATTTTTTGATGAACAAATATATAACTTTTCGAAGGGGGTGGGTTTAATGAGTAGAAAAGAATCATGTGATGATAGGACGCTATCTTTGTTGGGTAGACTCTCTCTTAAGATGTCCAACCGACTTGTCTCGAAGAATTTGGTTCAGGGTTCCTGGCTAGATTTACTTTGCGGCTACAATTCTCCGTTGCAGGCAAGAGAGATAAGTAACCCAAAAATTAGTAGGTTTGTCTCGTTAGATTTAAAACTAAATCCTTATTTGAAGGAGACGAGGATTGAATTACTTGAATCAGTGATCGAAAAAAAATTAGATTTTGCTCCCGAAAGCTTTGATAATATTACAATAATTAACGGCTTGGAACATCTATGGAGTCCTCAAGAAATCCTTGATGAGTGTTTTAGAGTTTTGAGGAAAAACGGGACTCTTCAAGTAATCGTTCCTACGTGGCTGGGCAAACCTATTCTTGAGTGGCTCGCCTTCAAAAGAAAGGATCCTCTGGCTCATCAGGAAATGGACGACCATAAGATGTACTACGATGAAAAAACCTTGTGGCCGATGTTGGTGAAAGCTGGGTTTCGGCCACGAAATATTATGTTGAAAAGAATCAAATTCTATTTTTCACTTTACGCCAAGGCAACCAAAATTTGAACTTATTAAAGACTACTAGGTAGATGGCTACAAGAAAAACCCCAGTAGAAGTTAATCCTAGGAAAATCATTTTTGTGTTGTTAGAAGGTGAATTGGAAAGAAAAATTTTTTCATCGTCTGGGTTCAGCTTAACTAATAAAAAGGCAAGATTAGATTTGTAAAAAGCCAAATTCTCCCTTTCTTGGTTTGTTACTCGTGTATCTTTGGTGTGTGGTACGGAAATAAACAAGTACGGCGGGTGGTCTTTAGGTAACGAAACTTCCGTATCCCCATTTATTTTTTGATCTACTTTCGGTTGCAATTCAAAATCTTGGGTCACCACTTCTTTCTTTCCGCTGTCAGATAAAGCCACAGAAATCTGATCAATACTATCCAGCTGTTTTTTAAATTCGCTTTCAAAATCCTTAGCATTCACAAAATCAACCTGCTTAGGGAAATAGGCGATTTGGTTAGCACCAATAACATCATAAGAACGGATTGAATAACTATCTTGGATTATTGGAAACCCTTTAGTGGGAACGTAAAATTTACTATAGTTTTCGGCGAAGTCTTTTGAATAGAAGTCACTCATCCCAGTCCAATCAAACGTTATAGAATCTAATCCATCAACAGTAAGATGCAAATTCACTTGCCCACTAGAAACTGGAAATTCCACCTTATGCCAAATTCTGTCATTAGGATTATTTTTAGGATCGATCGTAATTTCTTTTGACACGCCTTGCGAGGTAATCAGACTCAACTTTACCCCATCTCCGTTGCTCACATCCCACACTGCAGGATTCATTGCTAAAAAGAAATAAACGGCGGCAGTCCCACTTGGGATCGTTAAGGAGATATCTTTTGACACAGGCGGGTGTAAAAAGAAGATCTCACGGCCAGAGCCAGAAATCGTGTAAGCTTCCTTTGGTATTCCCAAAGTAGGAAGGTTGCTCAATCCATTTTCCTCGATAGGTGAGATCGAAAGAATATTTTTCACACCCAACATTCTTAGCACCTGTGGCTTCGTCAACCAGTTCTCATTTAGAGTTACGAAACGGTCAAAAACTTCAGGATCGATAATCCTTAAAAACTCCATGTAGTCATTAAAATAGATAGCGTCTAAATGTCTGATATCTCTTATCCCGTATACTCCTGCGATTTGTGTATAAAGAACGTAATCTTTCCCTGCTATTCTATAATTGTTACCAACATTTTTCTGAACTGCAGAAACATATTTGACCGGAACATAACCAGCGTCTCTTTCTGGAAACACCTTAGGAAAGTTCAACAAAGCCTCAACTGAAATAATAAGGAGAACAAAAGCGATTATAAGTCGACTGTTTTTGAATTTAATCAAGGCGGCGATAGCAATTAAAATAGCGAAAGCTAATACGGTAAATAAACCAAAAACGGCAAACGTCAGCAGATAGTTTATTGTCAAAGATAAGTGGAGTCTATCAATGACCAAATCAAACCAAAGTTTATAACTCATTAGGAAGAACAATCCAAATGTGAATAAGTAAATCGAAACCCCGCCTAGCAAATATTTAAACTTAGAACCTTTCTCATACAAATAATTTATAAATATCGCTGCTGATAAAACAAAGGAGATCGTTATAGCCGGTTGATTGTATTTTGGGAAAATCAATTGATTGTAGATCGGCAAATGTCCTATCAAGGAAACCGGCCAAACACCAAAAGTTTTTAATAGAGAAATAATCCCGTAAGCAGCAAAAAATACACCAATATGTTTTTTGTAACCTCGTGTGAATATACCTAAAATACCTAAAATCAGGATGGACCCACCAAACCAGCCTAACTGGCCAAATTGAATAATTTTCAACACCGTAGAAAAACTTGTATTAAATACCCAAGGTGTAACCACTGAAAATAACAAAGAAAGTGGGACTGAATGTAAACCAAGCTGCCTGTCCAAGCTGTGAGCAGTCCAAGCTTGAGAAATAAATTGAAAGAGGGAAAGCAAAAGTGGTGCGGCTATAAGAAATGCTAAAACATTAGCAGCAATAAATTTCTTGATAAGATCGAACTTTTTATCCTCTTGCCAAGCTCTAAACAAGAAATAAAGATAGGTAAGCGTCGCGGCAAAGACATTTGCCTCTGGAAAAGCTGCTAAAACTGGTAATAGTAACGATAAAAAAAGTAAAAACCAAGACCATCTAGTTCTTTTTTGAATAAAATATTCTATGCAGAATAAAGAGAAGGGTATTAAAGCATCAATGCTGAGATGCTCCATGTTAGCATAACGTATCAATGCTCCGGAGAGTCCAAAAGTGAAAGCTCCCGTGGCAGCTACCCAACGGTTGATCTTGAGCAGTCTCAAAAATAAATACGTGAATGCGATGCCAAGAAAAAGCCTTACCAATGAGAACATATCGAACATGAATGGGCTAGGATCAAAAATCAAAGGCCATTTCAGAGGGAATGTTACCCCAGATAGAAGATCGGCAAATATGGGAGTTCCAGTAGCACTGAATGGGTTCCACCAAGGGAAGTAACCCTCCTTTATCTGGTTCGCGGCAATGACAAATGGAGGATTGTCATTCCAAGATGAAGCACCAGGATCCGCTAAAAACCGGTAGATATTTGTATCACCGGTATAAGAAGCTGGCCCGCTTGGAACTACTCCGCCCGCAAAGGGCTCCCCTCTTAGAGTTTTTCCAAAGAAAAGCACGTCTCTGAAGAGAAAACCAAAAACTAAAATTATGACAAGCGCAGTCAGAATTGGGATTTTGTTTTTTCCAATTAAACTAAAGAGTTTTCTTATCATATTTCATTTTCCCACGAGATATTTGTATAGTTGAAAATATTTAAACCCTTCGGTTTCAACTGTTTGGTCATAAAACAGCCCAGATTGGCCATTTTTTCCCTTTTTTAGTTTTAAGCCCATTTTTTCTGACAAGTCATCGATATCTCCTGGGTTAAAGAGATTTTCAGCATTCTCCTCCCCAATTATTTCCGGTATCCCACCAATTCTGGATCCTATAACTTCAAACCCATAAGAAATAGCACTAGTTAAAGTAAACGGAAAAGGTTCAAACCAATTTGAAGGTACTACAACACAGTCAATATCAGCGAACTCCCCAGCCAACTTTGTGTGATTATATTTTCCTCTGAATTCTATCCGTTTGTCGCCTTTTGCTAGTTCAGAGCAATAATTGCTATATTTTTCGCTATGTTTAAACTCACCGTACACCGCCAATCTAGCCTTTTGGTCCACCAATTTTTTAAATGCCTCTATAACCAAGTGGGCCCCTTTATTCGGTTGCAGGGTTCCTGTAAAAGCAAATCTGTAAAAGTTATCCTTCGTTCGCTTCCTTTTTGCCGACGGGTTGTACCCATGTCTAATATTAATCCAGTTGGCTGTGTCGATGTCGCTTCGCTCGAACATACTTCTAAGAAAATTTGACGCGAAGGTTACCTTCGAAGCCTTATCAAAATAGTCCCTCACATCTCTGCACCGCTTAATCATCTGATCTCCTAAGTTTTCATAACAATACTTACCGCAAGCCTCTCCCCCTTCCGGTCCCAGGCATAAATCACCGTTCGCCCTGATCAAAGACGCTCTGGGGCACAGTAACCAAAAATCTGTTAAAGTAGAGATGTAGGGAATCCCGATGCCGTAAGCCATTCCGATTATATCCCCCATTCGGGAAGCGTGGGTGACATGCAAAATATCTGGTTTAGTTTCTTTTAATAACCTTTCGATTAAATTTTTCCTAGCTTTGTTGTCCCTATACATCTTCCAGTCACGAAACGGGTCGCTATTATGGTGCGAGAAAAAAGTAACAGGTATTCCTCTATAATTAGTTCGGTCAATTTCATCTTCCCTTGGTTCATCCAAATTATAAGCCCAAACCTCTGTAGAAACCCCCAATAATCGCATGTAACGACTCAAATTGTCGGTCAAGAGCTCTGTTCCGGTATAAAAATATGGAAAATACTGATGGGTCAGATATAATACTTTCATAGTGACTTCTTATACCAGTCGTAGGTTTTTTGGAGGCCTTCTTCTAGGCTAGTGAACTGAAATCCTTTTAGTTCTTTTAGTAGTCTTGCGTTTGAAACGTCAATATGATTGGGATCAATATCTCGTTTTTCTTTTCGAATAATCTCAATTTTATTTCCGGTCACCCTCTCTATAATTTTTCTGACTTCTCTTAATGTCTTGCCTGTCCCAGTTGATACGTTGTAAATTGGATACTTCATATCCTTGGTTAAAAGGATTTCAATTATTTTGGCTAGGTCGCCTACATAAACATACTCCCTTCTGGCGCTTTCAGAACCATAAAGTACAAAGGGCTCCTTCTTGAGAGCGCTTCTAAATAATTTCGCGATGACACCCTGATCCCTATCGGTTGGTTGCCTTTCGCCATATACACTTGTTATTCTCAGTATTTTCACAAGACTGTTATTGACACTCTTAGAAAGCATCCTCAAAGATTTTTCAATTATTAACTTTTGCAGTCCATACCAAGTCCATGGATCAACTTCGTCGTTTTCATTTAGCCTAGTTGCTTTTGGACGATACAGCATCCCGGCGCTCGAAGTTAGTACTATCGGTATACCCCGCTCCATAAACCTCTTTAATAACCTTACAGTAGGTTCAAGCATCTCGAAAATAGTTACTTTGTGGTCTAACTTGTCGGCGGGAATCATGCCGCCAACAGCCCAAACAACGCCGTTTAGCTCCTTCGTTCCAAGATCACTGATGATTTTCGATTCTTTGGCTATATCAGCCTTGATTATTTCAATATTATTACTGGCTTTGAAGCAGGCTGGCCTAGAATAAAGGTCGACTGCAAAAACTTTAGCATTCTCAGTCAATCTCTCGACCAAATTAGAACCTATAAAACCGTTCGCTCCAAAAACCACGAATTTTTTCATCAAACACCCGTTTCTAATAAAGTTTTAAATTTATTTATCTCTTCAGATACACCTTGGTGTAATTTATACCCGATGAAGTACTCAGATAACATTATTCCAGACACCAGCGCAGCAATTTTAGAACTGATTTCCTTGTTATTTTCTGTTGTACCAACCCGATTTTTGAAATCATTAAAATCTTTAGATACTGAATTGTAGGTACGGCTCCAAAGTTTAATGATTTTATCATTTTGAATTTGACCCCCATTGAAATAGCCTGTGTATTCTTTAATCCACGAATCATTAGTATAACAAACCGTGGCAAGC
>MHCO01000038.1:0-6332 GCA_001816645.1 Candidatus Woykebacteria bacterium GWB1_45_5 | reverse complement strand
GCTTTAACTACTGAAAAGAAATTATCCGCGGGCTTTTTGTAATCCAGATTGTTACCCAAATTCTGCGGCAAAGAGCCAAAGACCTCATAAATAACATTAGTGTCTACAAAATAACGTTTAAAAAAATACTCTGGTGGCCTTGTGTGTGAATGTATTACTGATTCCGAATGTAAGAAGCCTAATATACGACCTTTTTTAATATATCTTATCGAAAGATCTAAATCCTCGGCGTACCTAAGATTTTCATCGTATTTTTCCTTTTTGATAACTTCCGCCCGATGTAATACAAACACATCATCGATAATCGCTAGTTTCCTTCTTTCGAAAGCAGGCAACGAATCGTAGTTCTTGATGTTTTCTACCCACACGTCCTCTAAAGATCCTCCGAACATAGCCTGGTAATGGTTCCATACTGTCCAAGCAGCAAAAATATCGGCGTCGCTTCTAGGAATCTGCCTAACAGAAATTGCAGCTGCTTTATTTTTTTCCAATTTGTTGGCAACTTTAGCTAATAAATCTAGGGCAGAGGGTTTTGCGTCTGACACAGCGTTGACTATATATTTACCAGCTGCCTCTTCTACACCAATGTTTCTTGATCTTCCATGCCGAAACTCTTCTGGTTTGATTTCGATAATTTTACACCCGTAATAATTTGCCAAGTTCAAAGTATCATCCGTAGACCCAGAATCAACAATGATAATCTCCTTGTCTTTGAAACCAACCTGACGCTTGTATTTTTCTAAAATATCTTTGAAGTAAGAGGGGCTATTTTTTGTATTTATCACAACCGAAATAGTCGCAGGAATTTCATTTATTTCTCCCCCTTCCATCGAATAAAACTCATTCGGCAACTCTCTGGGCTTATTTAATTTTTCTTCCAATATTTTTTTGCGGATATATGGAAGTATTGGTTTCAAAACTTTCTTTAAACCCAAGGCAATGATGGTATTGATCGAGGGTAAATTTTTTCTCCTGCTGCGCCAACTTAACAAGACCTTCTTGAATTTTTTCTGTGTAAGTGCTTTAAAATCTTTTTTAATTATTTTCCTGATGTGATCGATTTTAAACTTGTCGGCTAAACCAGTTGAGGCTACAGGCTCGGGATAAAGAACGGGCCTTAAAACTTCAACTAAGGGTCGGATAAGAAACCAAAAATTTAGTTTAATCATTTTTTTCTAGGCATTCCTCGTAACCAGCGCCTAATTTTATTTTCTTTTTCATATATTTTGTAAGCTAGAGAACTCTTAATCACCTTGAGTTCTTCTTCTACGGATTTTATGTATTTAATTTCATCTCGCTTAAACTTCTCGTGGTCTTCTTCTATCGACCTAAGGAATCCCCTAACCACATAAATTGGTTTTTCATTCATCCGATCGATTTTCACGTTTTTATCAGCTGGAACTATTTCGAAAATATACTGGTGGGCGATAGAATCGGGGGATGAAAGAGTCGTCATTATTTTTTTGCTTGGTTTAATTCCAAGTTCATCAAGAAACTTCTTGATCATAACTTCTGGAAAATCAAAACTTGATTGCGACAGCCATTTTACTTTGTAGCCCGAGGACCTAACTAAGTCAGAGAAGGACTCTTTCGTAAAGTACCTGAGGTGAGTATTATCCAAAATGCCTATCTTTTCCGGAATGAACTTACCAGACAGTAACTCCAGCCTTACAGAAACATGAGCAATATTAGGAATAGAAATTAGGATACTGCCCGTATCGGCGAGGAATCTTTTTACTCTAACAAGTACCTCACCAGGATTTATCAGATGCTCCAATACATCAGCAAAGATAATGTGATCAAATTTATAGCGGGTTAACTTACTCTCCAAATTCTTGCCTTCAATATCTTCGTTTAAAACCAATTCGCAATAACTTTCCGCTTTCTTTGCATCTTCAGCATCAATTTCAACCCCAACAATTTTGCAGTTCTTTTTTTCTTTTAAGACCTTATCGAAGTATCCGGCAGCACATCCCACATCTAGAACCAGCGAGTTTTCTCGAACTCTATGATAAATTTGTGCCAATACGTTATTTTTATCTTTAAGATTAATATTTGATTTGTACCTACTCATGTCTTGCTAGCTGTAACTCCAATCGTGATCGATATAAGTAACTCCTCCACCGGTTGCCGTGCCGTGAATCTTAAAGTAAGCGATACGATCTTGAAAATCAATCATTCTCTCCTTCTTATCACCAAAAATCGCGGCAACTAAATAGTATGATCCCGGCAATAGCTTTGGGGATTTAAATCTCACACTTATCTTTGACGAGCCCATTTTAATTTTCTGATCATCAAGAAAAGTATTGACGCCAAAACAATAAACACCATCTAATCGATGGATCGACACACCAAAATTAATTTGCCCAGGTTCTAAATTCTTAATTTCAAAATAAGTTACAATATCCTCCCCAAATTCAAAAATCTCTTTTGTGTTTCCACTCGCATCTTGGCAAAGAGCTTTGATAATTTTTGTCTTGCCCTCTTTCCTTTGCGCAATTTCCTCTGCCTTTTGTCGATTGCTCTCTATCGTATTAGATTTCAAATACTCCAAAACTGCTTGCTGCGGACTGCCTACAAACTTTAACTTGCCTTTATTTATCAGTAGTACCTGATCGCAAAAATCTTCGATGGTGCCTAAATCGTGGGATACAAAAATAATCGTCTTCTTCTTTTTCTTCAGTTGTTGAAATACGCCGAAACATTTTTGCTGGAAAGCGGCGTCACCAACTGCAAGAACCTCGTCAACCAACAAGATATCGGCTTGGGCTTGAACAGCAATCGAAAAAGCCAACCGCACCTGCATCCCGGAGGAGAAGTTTTTTAACTTCTGGTCGACAAATTCTTCCAGCTCAGAAAATTTTATAATCTCTTCAAACCGCTCCTCCGTTTCTTTCTTACTTAAACCAAGTATCGCCGCGTTCAAAAAAACATTATCGCGAGCCGAGAGTTCCGGATTAAAACCGACGCCGAGTTCAATAAACGGCGAGATACTACCGTTAACCTCAATTTTTCCGGCTGTCGGCTGGTAAATCTGGGCCAAGATCTTTAAAAGGGTAGATTTTCCCGATCCATTTGGCCCAATTATGCCAAAAAATTCGCCTTTTTTGACTTTAAAGGAAACGCTGTCCAGGGCTTTTAGTTTTTCAACAGATTTTGGTTTAAAAATATTAACAAAATGCTGTTTCATCGTCGAATAGCGTTCGTGAGGCAATTTGAACACTTTAGTCAAATTTTCAACCTTAATAATTGTTTCGTTATTTTTCATAAAATATCCATCTAGTTCGTCAGAACGCAAGACGCCTTAGCGGATTAAATTTCCTCGGCGAAATTCTTAGCTGATTTCAAAAAGATAATAAACCCGACTAAAACCGTCGCCAAAACTATTGCCAAAATTATTAAATTCTTCGGGTAACTGATGAGGCTCCAGGAAGTCGCTGTATCACGAGAAATTAGGGCCCATCTGGCATCTTGAAAAATCTGGGCGATCGGATTTACCATCATGAATTTCACAAATTTGGCTGGCACCAAAGAAAGCGGGTAAATGATTGGTGTGGCATAAAAAAGGACTTGCAAACCCACCTCCCAGATGTGGGAAAAATCTCGAAACTTTGTGTAGAGAGTCGCGAGAATCAAACTGACACCTAAAGTGAATATCACTAACTCCGCGATTATCGGAATAAAAAGTAAAATTGTTGCGGAAGGAACTATTTTCGAGAAGAACATAAAAATGAAAACGATTATCAGATTCAGTAAAAAAGTAAGCAAAGATGTCAGCACAGTCGCTAAAACAATGATGATCTTTGGAAAATTTACTTTCCGGATAAGATCTCCACGACTGACCACCGAATGCATCCCGTTCAAAGTGCTTTCCAGAAAAAATGACCACATTACAATGCCGAGCAAAAGATAGACCGGGTAGTTTGGTACTCCTTTACCAAAACGGAAGAAAACAGAAAACACCACGTACAAAACCCCAAAAAACAAAAGCGGTTTGACGAGCGACCAGATGTAACCAAGGATGGAGCCGGCGTACTTCAACTTAAAATCCGTCAGCGCCATCTGTAAGGTTAGATTTAAGTAGTTCGTCTTTCTCATTGTTTGAAAACCGTGTTTTACAAAATAATAATTCTAATTCAGTTTAAGTTCGAATGCAAACTAACTAGTTTTCTTGAATAATCGCTTCATATCTCTAAGGCTCGTTGCGATTTTCCATGATTTTGATCCATAAATGTCTCTAAGCTCCGCTTTAAGTTTTTCTATTTCGTCGTTTTTTGTTTGAAGCGTAAGAAAAATATCTGGCTTTTGGCTGTTTTGAAAAATAACTGACTCTTTAAGCTTGGGGGCTGTGTTTTTTCTAAAACTTAAATATGATTGAAAATTCATTTCATAATCATAAAACCTTCTTAGACCACTGACAGCGAGTGCTTCTTGATCATAAACTTCTTTAGGAACAAAAATTTCAGGCAGCAGTTGGACTAGTGGAAATTCCTTCGAACATCTAATTTTTAATAATTCTTTTATTGAAAAAAAAGTGTAGAAAAAAGTCCTAAAATATAGAAATTTTTTAGGTAACGGGAACTCAAAGACCCACTCATAGTCTATTAAATAAAGCTGTCTTCCAATTCGGATCAAATTATCAAGGTTTAAGTCTAAGCAACCGACTGTCCAATCGCCGTCCTTTTCGGTCGGATTTCCAAATATTCGCATAAAATCTTTATATCGCCTCGTCTCGAATTCAACTGTCGGAAGGAGCTTTAGAATATTTTTAAATTCCCTCAAAATTTCTAGTGCTTTCTCGTCCTGTCCATTAAAATAACACTCCTTGAATTCATCACTGAGAGTTTTACCTTTAATATATGGAAACACTACGGAATCTCCATCAAATTTTGCTTCTGCTAATTTAAGCGGACTTAAAATTTTTTTGAGCTTCTCGTAATTTTCAACCATCCCGAAAAGGAAATCTTTGGCACGCGGGTTTACAGCTTTCTTCCTGACAAAAAGCTTTTTGTTTTCCTCCTCAATGGTTGTAACCAGTCTAAAATCTTCTTTTCTGTCTAACGTGCCTTTTGAATAAATAATCATCGCTCTTTTGCGCAAACAAGAAACGAATTGGAAAAATCCTCGAAAAGTTCATTTTTTGCCAATGAATACATTGCTAGGTGTTCGGAGAAAAGAAACTCCCTTTGGCTACCTCGTACGGGACTGGGAAATAAACCAAGGGCAAACAGCTTTTTTTCGCCGGGAAGAAACCTAGAAGAGTAAATTTCTACAGGCAATTTATAATCTGGCACTGGGTAATAAAATTCTTGTTTAGAAAAACCTGCCTCCCTTAAAAGATTTTTTAGCTCTAATCTACTAAAGGTTTTTATTCCAGTTGCCGTGGGATAGCCGTGGATGGATTCAAACCCAAGGCTAGTGTGGTCCTCTAGACAGCCGGACCAATACTTTAAACCCAATCTATTTTCTATTGCCAGAATCAAAGTCCCTCCCGGTTTCAATAAAGTTTTTAACTTCAACAAAAATTCTTTTTGCGGGTCTTCTCCTTTCAGATACAACCCCGCATATTCCAATACCCCAATACTGGTAACAAAATCGAATTTTTCCCCGATCTTAAAATTTTCGATGTTTCCGGCAATAACTTCCAAGTTGTTTGCTTCCTTATAGCGCAAAGCAATAATCTTCGCTCTTTTTTTAGTAAGCTCTAAGGCAGTAACTTTTTTTAACCGGCGACAAAATAAACCGGTCAAGGCTCCACAACCAGCCCCTACCTCCAATAATGAGGCCTCTGGCGGAAAGGTATACCAATTCAGCAAATTTTCGCGTGCAGGCGATAGATGATATAAAAGCGGCCAGGGGGGATTGTCGGATAAAATTTTTTTAACCTTTTCTTCGGGATCTTTGCTCGAATATATCTTCAGCAGCTCTTCCTCTGAAGAATCTAAGTATTCGCTGGGATTATTATTACCAATTTCGTGAACTTTTAGGCTTCTCATCCGATTTAGAGGTAGCTGGGTGAGAAGTAATTTTAATTCACTCGGCGGCTGTTTGCAAGGAAGGAGCCGGAGTGGCTATCTTAACGGGTAGGTCGCGTCACCTCCAGTACTTTAGCAGCGATGGCGCGGGCGGAGATCCCTTCAAAGCCAAGCAGTTCACTTGGCTTACCAGAGGTTGGAATTTTAGTCACGGCTAATTTATACACCTTGACGGGCAATTGCGCAAACACATTTAAAACCGCATCACCTAGGCCTCCTTCGATCCAATGATCCTCAACAGTAATTACAATGTTGTTGGTCTCCGAAGCAGCCTTTTTTAGGGCTACCTCATCAATT